>OMUU01000091.1 GCA_900314295.1 uncultured Lachnospiraceae bacterium
TCGAACCTGTGACCCTCTGCTTGTAAGGCAGATGCTCTCCCAGCTGAGCTAAGATCCCGTTTGTTTTGTTCTTTGCCTCAACTCGCTTTGCTATTATAACCTGATATTGTTCTAATTGTCAACACTTTTTTGAAAAAAACATTGGATTTTTTCAGGCTGTTTTTCAAGCTTTTTTCAGGCTGATTTTTCATTTACAAAGGGAAAGGGCTGCCTGATCGTCTCATTCAAATCAAGCAGCCCCTTTAATGAATATCCTGAAGTTTCACTGTATAACCTCACTTTCTATTCATTGTACCATATTCACTTTTCGGCAGATCTTCTGAATCAAAGTTTCTTTTGCTTTCCGACTTCTCAGATCCTGTTCTTCGCTCATCGCACTCCTGCGATTCGATTTTTCTGTGAGTATTTTTTTAGCTTTATCAGTTAAATCTTATTGAGCTCGTATAACATTCAACTGCTTTCCCACTCTCTGATTATCGGGCATTTACTTTCCCATCGGACCATCCTCCTGAAGTAAATATACTTGAAAGAAAATCAATAACTTTTATTCCTTATTGGTTATCTCTTTTCTTGGTTCTATAATACAGAACTATCATCTATTTGTCAACCGTTTTTTGCAAATATTTTTTACAAAATATATTTGCCTGACTATTCTGACTCTTCGGCCATCTACAGGAACACCCGCAGTAGACCGGTAAGTCCCTGCGGGTGCTGCAGCACGGAGCAATCCGTAATTTATACAGTTTGTAGCACAATGTATGATATGTGATCTTTCCTCTGATCAGCCCCGGAACTCATCGATCGCATGGCCGATGTCATGACGATAATACTTGTTCTGGAAGTCAATCCAGTCCACAGCTTTATATGCATTCGCTCTTGCTTCCTTCAGGTCTTTCCCGAGTGCCGTGACGTTGAGTACACGTCCGCCGTTCGTCACGACCTCACCCTTATCATTGAACTTTGTTCCCGCATGGAAGACATAATAACCGGGCTTGTTCTTGAAGTTCTCCAGTCCGTGAATCGGGAAGCCCTTCTCATAAGATACCGGATAACCGTCGCTGGCAAGCACAACTGTCACGCAGGCGTCCTCTTTGAATTGCAGATCAATCTGATCGAGGGTCCCGTCGATGCAGGCCTCGATGACGTCGATTATATCATTCTTCATTCTCGGCAGGACAACCTGTGCCTCAGGATCCCCGAAGCGAGCGTTGTACTCCAGAACCTTCGGACCGTCTGCCGTGAGCATAAGGCCAAAGAAGATAATGCCCTTGAAGGGGCGTCCCTCTGCCTTCATCGCATCAACCGTAGGCTGGAAGATGTATTTCTGGCAGAAATCATCCACCTCCTTTGTATAGAAGGGCGTCGGGGAGAAGTTGCCCATGCCTCCGGTATTCAAGCCCTGATCTCCATCCTTGGCCCTCTTGTGATCCTGGGCGGAAGCCATGGTCTTGACGATATTGCCGTCCACATAGGACAGAACCGACACCTCACGTCCGGTCATAAACTCCTCGATGACAAGCTCATCTCCCGCGTGACCGAATTTTTTATCAACCATGAGTTCCTTTACCCCGTCCTTCGCCTCCTGGAGGTTATTGCAGATCAGTACGCCCTTCCCGAGTGCGAGGCCGTCTGCCTTAAGCACGATCGGATACTTCTGGTTTTTTTCGAGATAAGCAACCGCATCTTCCGGAGAGGTAAACGTCTCGTAGGATGCAGTCGGGATATTATATTTCTTCATCAGATTCTTGGAAAATGCCTTGGACCCCTCGAGAATCGCAGCATTTTTTCTTGGTCCGAATACACGAAGTCCTTCCGCCTCAAATGCGTCGACAATTCCGCCAACCAGAGGGTCATCCATTCCGACGATTGTCAGGTCGATTTCCTTCTCTTTCGCAAAGGATGTAAGCCTGTCGAATTCCATTGCTCCGATCGGCACGCATTCCGCCAGCTCGGCAATTCCCGCATTTCCCGGTGCACAGTATATCTTCTCCACTTTCGGACTCTGCGCAACCTTCCACACGATCGCGTGCTCTCGTCCGCCGCCTCCGACTACCAGTACTTTCATTCCCATGTTGCTCTCCTCGCTTTCTTCTGCTGCAGACAGCCATTCTGTACACAGGCTTCATACGCCTGTGTTTCATATCGTATTCTCTGTCTGCGCTTAAAAATCATCTCCACACCGACTGTGAACATGTGCTGTCTCAGATCTCGCCAAATATATAATCCCGGATCTGCACTCTGCCATCGACAACAGAGACCTTGCCGTTAGCGATCAGGTTAATGGCTTCCGGCATGATCTTCCATTCCGCCTGCTCCATCACACGCCGCTGAAGAATCTCCGGTGTATCTCCGTTCTGTACATAGACCGCCTTCTGCAGAATGATCGGCCCGGTATCTGTACCCGCATCCACAAAATGAACCGTCGCGCCGGTCACTCTGACACCACGTTCCAGCACCTTCTCATGCACGCGAAGGCCATAATAGCCGGTGCCGCAAAAAGCAGGGATCAGCGCCGGATGGATATTGATCATACGATTCGGAAAAGCCTCCACCATCTTCTTCGGGATGACAACCATACAGCCGGCCAGGACCACCAGATCCGGGCGATACGACTGTGTCTTCTCAAGGTAAGCATCCTCGAACTCCGAGCGGCTGGCAAAATCCGCCGGTCTTACCACCGCGGCATCAATTCCCTTCTTCTTCGCACGTTCCAGAGCATATGCCTTCGGGTTGTTGCTGATAACTCCGACAACCTCGGCATTTGTGATCGTTCCGCTGTCAATGGCATCCAGAATGGCCTGCAGATTCGTTCCGCCGCCCGAAACAAGTACTGCGATTCTAAGCATTCTTTTTCCTCCTGCACATATATTGCATAAGCCCTTCGAAATTACAGGTGCAAAATCTCCTGCATAGCTAATATGAGAAGCCTCATGTAATTTCCGGATCGTATATCAGACCAGCTTTACCCCCTTCTCACCGGCCCTGATATGACCGATCTGATAGGAATACTCACCAGCATCACGAATTGCCTTCATCGTCGCGTCCACATCCTCGGGACGTACCGCCAGCACCATTCCGATACCCATATTGTAGGTGTTGTACATCACATGCTCGTCAATGTCGCCCTTTTTCTGCATCAGCTTGAAGATCGGCAGAACCGGATAGGAGTTCTTCTCGATCTCCGCATACACGCCGTCGCGGAGCATACGGGGAACATTCTCATAAAAGCCTCCACCGGTGATGTGGCTGCAGCCCTGAATTCTGACGCCCGCTTTTTTGATGCTCTTGAGTGCCTTTACATAAATCTTTGTGGGTGCGAGAAGCACGTCGCCCAGCTTTCCGCCGAGCTCGTCATAATAGGTGTCCAGCGACTCCGGCGTCATATCAAAAACCTTCCGTACGAGCGAGAACCCGTTGCTGTGCACGCCGGAAGAGGCCAGTCCGATCAACACGTCACCGTCACGAAGATCCGCTCCGGTAATCATGTCTTTCTGATCTACGACGCCGACAGCAAATCCGGCGAGATCATACTCATCCGTGGGATAAAATCCCGGCATCTCAGCGGTCTCGCCGCCGATCAGCGCCGCCTCCGACTGCAGGCAGCCGTCCGCAACACCCTTTACGATTTCCGCGATCTTCTCTGGATAATTCTTGCCGCAGGCAATGTAATCCAGGAAAAACAGCGGCTCACCGCCCGCACACGCGATATCATTCACGCACATGGCGACGCAGTCGATTCCGACCGTGTCATGCTTGTCCATCAGAAAAGCAATCTTCAGCTTTGTTCCTACTCCGTCGGTTCCGGAAACCAGCGTGGGATGCTCCATATTTTTGAATGCATCCGCTGAAAACGCGCCGGAAAAGCCGCCCAGTCCGCCGAGCATCTCGGGACGCACCGTTTCCTTTACATACTTTTTCATCAGCTCTACTGATTTATACCCGGCTTCGATATCTACTCCAGATGACTTATAATCCATTTTTTCCTCCCTTTTGCTCCTGGCAAACGCACCTACTTGCTCTGATTTACGAAATCGATATGATTCACAATTACTTTGTGTAGTTCTTATAACCGGTTTTCTGCAGCTTTTCGTCCTTCGCCACCACGGTCTTTCTGCCTTCTTCTCCGTATTCCCGGATTTTCTGGAGAAGCTCCGGATCTGAAACCGCGAGAATCCGCGCCGCAAGGATCGCCGCGTTCTTGGATCCGTCAATCGCCACGGTCGCCACCGGAATGCCGGACGGCATCTGCACGATGGAGTAGAGTGCGTCCGTCCCGCCGAGAGCCTTGCTGCTCATCGGAACGCCGATAACCGGAAGCGGAAAAAGTGCCGCAACCATTCCGGGCAGAGCCGCTGCCATCCCGGCACCTGCGATGATTACACGAATTCCTCTCTCTTCCGCGCCCTTAGCCCAGGCCACAAGCTCCTCCGGTTCTCTGTGGGCCGAAATAATCCGCATCTCATAATCGATCCCGAACTCCTCAAGTACCTCAGCCGCCTTGGACATCACTGCCATGTCCGAATCGCTGCCCATCACAATTCCAACCTTTGCCATCGTCTGTCTTCTCCTTTTTATGTGCTCTGATACTGTCAGTTGACGTCATTCATCATATCCGATTCCGGTAAATCTTTCAACGGCTCATTTAATTCTTCCGTTCCCGGAAGCACAAATCTTCCGCTCCAGATCAGAGGGATTTCTTCCCCATCTGCCATTTCCACCGTGATGCTTCCCAATTCCTCATAGGGAATGGTGATATCGGTGTGGCAGCCGAAATACGCTTTGCCCGGATCCGTTTTTCTGAGGATAGACCGTTCATTATCCCGCGCAATAATTTCCTTGCCATCCGGGTTATAGACCGCGTTGTCCTCCTCCCAGCTGTAACAGGTATCACCGAAAGCGAAATGAGGTCCCATCTTCTCCGCGATCAGAATCGGAAGCTTATCGGCGATTCCGTAGATCCTTGCCATCCGGTAAGCCGTCGTGTTGGTTCCAATGGCACATTCCCCCATCGGAAGAGAATCATGATGGAAGAGAATATTTTCCTCGATATAACGGCGGTTCGCCTCCTCCGAGGCGAAATTGCTGCAGCTGTAGCCGGTGACCATACCATCGGTCACCTCAATTTTCAGATCCCGGTACTGAAATTCTTCGAGATATACCCGGCTGACATTTAACACTCCGCAGGTCCCCTTCAGAACCGGCGAGGTAAAAACTTCTCCGACGGGAATATTTACATCCGCAACACAATTTTCAAAATTGGTCTGATGCTCCGGGTCTGTCAGCTTGTGAAGAGCGACCCGAAGATCCGTGCAGTTGCCATTCATCCCTTTGACGCGCACCGCCACGCCCTGATCCAGCGCGTCGATGAGATGCTGCTGGATCTTCTGATACTTCCGATAATCCAGGTTATTGATCTTCACGGTCTCCCGGAAAATATCCCGGAACCGGTCTCCGATCGCAGGAACCGGATAGGCAATAATTGTAAAGCTTCTCTCAGAGCCGATGATATACCGGTTCGTAATCTGCCCGGCTTCATTGTTGTATCTCACCTGCTCCTTCTGCTGTTCCCCGGTCAAAGAAAAGCTGTGCTTTGACTCCACAGGTGTAAACGGCACCTCGCCGAATACATCCATGCAGGCCGGCCCTCCGTGCACCTTCGCCAGATCCTTGTATTTCTCGTAAGCTGTACGGAGTCCCTGCAGCTTACGGGTGACAAACTTCTCATCAAGGAAGACTCCCGCATCATTCCGATGATCGTACTCAAACTGAGGATTGGGGATGGCTCCGTAATAACCGATTCTGATATGCTGTCTCTTGTTCAACGCATGTGTAGCAGAACGGTAAATGACGCTTTCCAGCCCCATTTCCCGGAACTGAAGAACCGCCTGACGGACGACTCTCTCAAAGCCCAGACGATATCGGATGTTTACCGTCTTTTTTTTGTGGATATCCTTGCGTCCCACCTCGAATCCGATACGGTATCCTTCTGTCCAGGTGCGGGCAATCGATGAAATTTCCTCCTCAGAGAGAGTGTTCAGAAAGGCCGCCGTCTGCTCCTCATTCTCTGTCACGTATTCGCCGAACCGATACAGATAGCGCAAATCTCCGAGGTTCTCTTTCATGATAAGGTCACGCGCAAACGAGAGGCCGGGATCCAGACATTCCCGGGTCCTCCTGTCCATCATCTCCGTGCAGTAATCGCTGCAATACCAGTACAGAGATTCCTGAATCGGCTCCGGTTCCGGAAGCTCCTCACAGGTAAACAGCTGATAGACCTCAAGAAAAATTTCCAGTGAAACCAGCATATCCCACATCCTGTCCTCAAAGGCGTAGATGATGGTTCCCCTCAGCTCCATATACAGGAAGGAAAATAGCCTTCCGTACTCCTCCCCGAGCGTATCTGCCGCATAATCGGGATTGCCGAAGCTGCGTCCGTAATTCTCCGGCAGTATATCCTCATACAGATGATGGTTCTGCTCCCGAAGTTCCTCCAGAGAAGCCTCTTGGAAATTTCCCTTCTCATTTTCCATCATCCGCTCTGCCATCTCCGACAGAAAAGCGGCCTCTTTCTCAAACCAGTCCCGGAAAGGCTCCTTTACTCTCTTCTCCGAGGGAATCTCCCTTATACGCCCGAGTGCAAGAGTAAAGCGCTCCCGGTAAGAGTCGATTTCCGAATTCATTTGTTCATGCATCAAGGCTTTAAACTTCCCTTTCTGATATTTTCCGCAAGAATTTCCTGCATATACGCCCAGATCTCTTCTGACCCGGTTCCGGTCTTCGCGTTTCTCTCTCTGACCTGTGTCTGACTGACGCCGTGCTCCTTCCAGTCTCCGCCGCCATTGGAATTGTTCAGGAGCATGGGCTGAAAATTATCCATCACATGCGCGAAACGGGCTTCCGGCGTCTCGTATGCCTCGAACTCCTCCCAGATTTCCCGCAGCTTCTGCCCCTGATCCTCCGGAAGCAGTCCGAATATCCGCTCTGCAGCCTTCGTCTCCCGGACGGCCTCGGTCTTTTTCGCATCCGCGTCGTACGCGTAGGTGTCGCCCGCATCAATCTCGACGATATCGTGAATCAGCACCATCAGGATCGTACGGACGATATCAATCTCCTGGTTGGAATACTCCCGGAGTATCCAGGCCATGACGGCAAGATGCCAGGCATGATCCGCGTCATCCTCGCGTCGCCCGTGGCCCGTAAGATGGGTCTGACGGAGAATATTCTTCTCCTTGTCTATCTCAAGAATAAAAGCAAGCTGTTTCCGGAATCGTTCCTCATCTGCTTTCATATACCGATTTGCCTCCATTCTGCCTCATATACTGTTAAGGATATTTTTCAGTATAAGCTCTTCGAAAACGCAGAAGGACTCGTCGCACGCGAAGCGCGCGTAAGAGGCT
>OMUU01000174.1 GCA_900314295.1 uncultured Lachnospiraceae bacterium
CAGCAAACTTTTCTTTCTTCTATCGATAAGGTATGGAATGAGCCGGTAGATCTGATGCTGGGGAATCATCCATTTCACAATGATGTCTATCAAAAGTACATGCGCAGATGCAGGGGCGAGGAGGAACCCTTCATCGATCCGACGGAATGGCACAGGTATCTGCAGGAGCTGAGAGATTGTTATTCGGAATTTCTGAAGCTGAGTGACGAGGAGATTGAACGCATGTACGCTTCTAGCCAGTTGCAGGCGTATTATGACGGCTGTTTTGAGAGCGACGGAGGGGAAGGTGAGGATACACCTGGAGAATGCGATCGTGTCAGCTGACGGATGAGGTACGGCAGCAGATGAAGGATGCGGCGGCTCCGGCGATTGAGACAGTCAAGGAGGCGGTCGGAAATGACGCAATGTATGCGGCAGTGGAAAAGCTGATTGCAGAAGCCAAGTAAAAGGGGGAAGGGGAAAACTGATAGGCATGATACCGTACGGGGTTACCTGTGCGGTATTTTTGAAAATTTACCGGCGCATTCTCGTGACTTCAGTCATGAGTTAGCCGGTAGAAGAATTTAGAAACTTTTTAGATCATGCAGGTGCCAATTACCACTGCATATGCTATAATAATTACATGGATAAAAGTGTTTATGATACAAGAGAAAATGATCTTACATATGGTCGTGGATATGTGTACAGCATTCAGTATCACATTGTATGGTGTACAAAATATCGTAAACCTGTTCTTCAGCACGGTATCGACGATGACCTGAAAGCGTATCTGATGCAGATTGCGGCAGATTACGATTTCAGTATTCAGGCTATGGAAGTCATGCCGGACCATGTACATCTGCTCATATCCTGTAAGCCGCAATTCTGCCCGTCGAATATGATCAAAATCCTGAAGGGCAATACAGCAAGATGGATGTTTATTCATCATCCGGAACTGAAATCCAGCCTTTGGGGCGGGCACTTATGGAATCCATCCTATTGTATTGTCACGGTAAGTGACCGAACAAGGGAAATGGTTGAGCACTATATTCATTCTCAGAAAGCGAAATCATGAAGCTGACTGCCACGTATTCCGTGAAACTAAATAAGAACGGCATATCCCGTGCCCTGAAAGATACGGTTGATCTCTACAGGAAAGCTGTGGATTTTTACATTTCCGTCATTAACGGTGAGTGGGATGCTGCCTTTTGCACGATCACAACGCAGAAAGCGGCGGTTAATACAGCGGAAGCATTGTCTGTTGCGACGAAGAAGCGCCCTGCTGTGAAATACGACTTTGGCACCGGGTTCTACAAGTTTCCCAGCTACTTACGAAGAGCGGGAATTGCGGAAGCCTTTGGAAAGGTGTCTTCCTACAGATCAAACCTTGCAAACTGGGAATCTTCCGATCCCCGTACCAGGGGCGCAAGACCCGGTTTCCCGAAGGCGGGCTTTGTGTGCCCTGCCCTGTACAGAGGCAACTGCTATGTCCGCGTGGATCATTACACCGCACGGATCAAAGCTTTTGTCCGCAACACATGGGATTGGATCACAGTCCGCCTCCGCAAAACGGATGTGGATTATATCCTGCGCCACTGCCAGTTTCGAAAGGAATGTGTACCTACGCTTCAGAAACGTGGCAAGTGCTGGTATCTGGATTTTCCATTTCAGCAGGAAGGTAAGCTGCACAATACAGAGATTTTCAATCAGACCATAGTGGCGGTCGATCTTGGCATGAACAGCTGCTGTGTATGCTCGGTCATGCGGCCGGATGGCACGATCCTTGGAAGACGATTTCTCCGCCTTCCAAGAGAGTACGACTCTCTTACCCGCAAGGTATCGCACATAAAATACGCGCAGCGGCATGGCTCGAGAAGCGTGCGCCGCTTATGGAAGCTTGCTGATGGTGTGAATGATGATATTGCCGTAAAGACAGCGCAGTTCATTCTTGATACCGCTGTCCTGTACAGCGCTGATACGATTGTCTTCGAACACCTCGACCTTAGCGGCAGGAAACGCGGCTCAAAACGTCAGCGCCTGCACTTATGGAAGGCAAGACGTGTACAGGCGGTTGTCAGCGACAAGGCGCACGCCCTTTCCATGCGGATCAGCAGGATCAATGCCTGGGGGACCTCACGTCTTGCGTTTGACGGCTCCGGCAGGATCCTGCGCGGCAGGGAGTCTTCCAAGACAAATGGGAATTACAGCCTGTGTGAGTTTCAGACAGGCAAGGTATACAACTGCGATCTCAATGCCAGCTACAATATCGGGTCACGATATTTTGTGCGTGAGATCTTAAAGTCCCTTCCGGTAACGGAAGGGCAGCGCATCCAGGCAAAAGTTCCCGGATGTGCAAAGAGAAGTACCTGCACACTGTCCACACTCATTCGTTTAGACGCAGAACTCCATGCTGCGGCATAGGGTATCGGTATCTTAACTGTATCTGTGGTCAGCGAGTCCATTACTGCCGGAAGGTGGTATGGAAGCACGCGACTTTAGTCGTGTGAGACTTCACTAACTGATAACGTATCCTGCAGTAGTATGATAATCACCATACAATACGTATATGGCCATACAAATGACGGCGTTTTCGGTTGGAATGTTGGGCCCGTTACTTGGAAAATGAATTATTGAGGCAAGACTAAATGAAAAATAATAAAGCAGGCCACCTATTGTTTATTATTCTTTGGTTCATTGAAGCAGCCGCGCTGATTCTCTTTGGCGCACTACAGTTCCTGCCGCAGAATACCGTCGCAAAGAACATCTTTTGGATACTGATTGCCTTTTCTATTGTCCTTTCGCTCGCCATCAAATACCTTGACAAAGACAGGACCATTTATAGCGGAGAATACTTGAGAAGCCAAAATCCTATATTCTTTGCCCTCTATAATCTTTCCTTTAAAGTCATCCCGATCTTCATGATCATTTTAGGTTTATTTTCGATCCGTATCTCATGGCAATAGAGCCTTATCCTTTGAGCCGCCAAAGATTTTTGTTGAATCAGCCGTTGAATACGATCTGATTGC
>OMUU01000143.1 GCA_900314295.1 uncultured Lachnospiraceae bacterium
GAAGTGGATAGCGAGGACTGTTTGACGAAGGCGCTTGCGCCTGAGGAGTTCCGCAGCTACCAAAAACAGGATAAAACTTTGTTACAGCCAGTTTGCGAATGGTAACAGGACTGTAAAATCCTTGCCGTACATAGTTGTGAGTGAATAGATCAGTAACCTGTGATCTGCGTCGCTTTCTTGCCGCATCCAGGATCTGCTTGACAAATAAAACCTTCGTTATTATGATTAACAGGAAATATTTGTGCCGGGCTTGTACGGCGCAAGAATAGCTTTAAAGACTGTGAAGAAGAGGAGTACGCACAAAGGCGCCGACAGAGAGGGTTTCAGATGCTGAGAGAAATCCGGGTATCACCTGTGCGGAAGGTAGCTTCGGAGTCGGAATCCTGAGGATACGGAGGGGTAATCCGCAAAATCGCCAGGGATTCCCGCCCGATCCCCGTTACCGGATGAAATGAGGCATATATGTTTCTGCTTTTTGCGGATAGATATGTGAAGCAAGGTGGTACCGCGATAAGATCGCCCTTTGCACAGTACGTGCAGAGGGCGATTTTTTTACGCGAACAGTGAGCCACAGCCGAATGCGAGGTATTCGGCTGCAGCGAGCGTCGCGATAACGAGATAAAACTCGCGCAGCGTGTTTTATCTCGTTGTGTGAACAGTGAGCTGCTGCCGGGTGCGAAGCATTCGTGAGCGGCGAGCGTCGCGATAACGAGACGTACCGGAACAGGAAGAATGTATTATCTCACTTTTTCAAAAACACAGGAGGATTATGAATGAGTAAGGAGCTTGCCAAAACCTACGATCCGAAGGGCATTGAGGACCGTATTTATCAGAACTGGATGGACAAGGGGTATTTTCACGCGAAGGTGAACCCGGACAAGAAACCGTTCACCATCGTTATGCCGCCGCCAAATGTCACCGGTCAGCTGCACATGGGACACGCGCTGGACAATACGATGCAGGACATTCTGATCCGCTATAAGAGGATGCAGGGCTATGAGGCGCTCTGGCAGCCGGGAACGGACCACGCGGCCATCGCGACCGAGGTCAAGGTCACCAATATGCTGAAGGACAAGGGGATCGACAAGCGTGAAATCGGCCGGGACGAGTTCCTGAAATACTGCTGGCAGTGGAAGGACAACTACGGCAGCCGCATTATGAAGCAGCTGCGCAAGCTCGGATCCTCCGCGGACTGGGATCGTGAGCGTTTTACCATGGACGAGGGATGCTCAAAGGCTGTTGAGGAGGTGTTCTGCCGGCTCTATGAGAAGGGCTGGATCTACAAGGGGAGCCGTATCATCAACTGGTGCCCGAAGTGCCAGACTTCACTGTCCGACGCAGAGGTAGAGCATGTGGATCAGGACGGATTCTTCTGGCACATCAATTATCCGATCGTGGGAGAAGAAGGAAGGTTTGTCGAGATCGCGACCACCCGTCCGGAGACGCTTTTGGGCGATACGGCGGTTGCGGTAAATCCGGACGACGAGAGATATAAGGATCTGGTCGGCAAGATGCTGAAGCTTCCGCTGACAGACCGTGAGATTCCGGTAATTGCGGATGAATATGTGGATAAGGAATTCGGGACCGGCTGCGTGAAAATCACGCCGGCGCATGACCCGAATGACTTTGAAGTGGGAAAGCGTCACAATCTGGAGGAAATCAACATTCTGAATGACGACGCGACGATGAATGCGAAGTGCGGCAAGTATGCCGGAATGGACCGCTACGAGGCGAGAAAGGCCATGGTGAAGGATCTGGAGGATCTGGGGCTTCTGGTCAAGGTGGTTCCGCATACGCATTCCGTAGGAACGCATGACAGATGTCACACAACCGTTGAGCCGATGGTCAAGCCGCAGTGGTTCGTGCGCATGAAGGAGATGGGACAGGCCGCGCTGGAGGCACTGAACAGCGGCGATCTGCAGTTTGTTCCGGAGAGCTATGGCAAGACCTATACGCACTGGCTGGAGAATATCAAGGACTGGTGTATCTCTCGTCAGCTGTGGTGGGGTCACCGGATTCCCGCGTATTACTGTGAGGACTGCGGAGAGCTGGTCGTTCAGCGCGGCGGAGCGCCTGCAAAATGTCCGAAGTGCGGAGGAACTCATTTCCGCCAGGAGGAGGATACGCTGGATACCTGGTTCTCATCCGCACTCTGGCCGTTCTCAACGCTCGGCTGGCCGGAGAAGACGCCGGAGCTGGAGTATTTCTATCCCACCGACGTGCTGGTGACCGGGTATGACATCATCTTTTTCTGGGTCATCCGCATGGTATTCTCGGCGATTGAGCAGACCGGGAAGGTTCCCTTCCACCATGTGCTGATTCACGGTCTGGTCCGAGACTCGCAGGGAAGAAAGATGAGCAAATCTCTCGGAAACGGCATCGACCCGATCGAGGTAATTGATAAATACGGCGCAGACGCGCTGCGGCTGACACTGATGACCGGAAATGCACCGGGAAATGATATGCGGTTCTACTGGGAGAAGGTGGAAGCCAGCCGCAATTTTGCGAATAAGGTGTGGAATGCCTCCAGATTTATCATGATGAATCTGGGCGATACGGAAATTCCAAAGGAGATGGCCCCGGCAAGGCTCGACTATGCTTCGCGGTGGATCCTTTCGAAGGTGAATCAGCTGGCGAAGGATGTAACGGAGAACATGGACAAATACGAGCTTGGAATTGCGGTGCAGAAGGTCTATGATTTTATCTGGGAGGAGTTCTGCGACTGGTACATCGAGATGTCCAAGCCGGTACTCTACAGTGAGAACGAGGAGGAGAAGCTTCCGGTTCTGTGGACGCTGAAGACGGTTCTCTCCGAGGCGCTGAAGCTGCTGCATCCGTTCATGCCGTTTATTACGGAGGAAATTTACTGCACGCTGAATCCGGACGAGGAATCGGTCATGATTGCTCCGTGGCCGGAATATAAGGAAGAGTGTAACTTTGAAGAAGAGGAGTCGGCGATTGAGCTGATGAAGGAAGCGGTACGGAAAATTCGTGATGTCCGCAGCTCGCACAACGTGCCGCCGAGCAAGAAGGCAAATGTCTTCATTGTCTCGGGAGAGGAGGACGTGCTGAAGAAGTTCAGAGAGGCGAAGTCCTTCTTCGGAACCCTTGCGCACGCAGAGAGTGTTTCCCTGCAGAAGACAAGGGATCATATTGACGACGATGCATTCTCGGCGATCATACCGGGAGCGGTGATTTACATTCCGTTTGTGGATCTGATTGATATTGACAAAGAGAGAGAACGGCTGACGAAGGAAAAGAATCGTCTGACGAAGGAAATCGCCCGCTCGAACGGAATGCTCGGAAACGAGAAGTTCCTCCAGAAGGCACCTGAGAAAAAGGTGCAGGAAGAGCGGGACAAACTGGAAAATTACAGACAGATGATGGCCCAGGTGGAGGAGCGTCTGGCACAGCTGGAGAAAAAGTAAGACTATGAAGAGAATCGTGTTCGGACAGAAAGGTAAGAGGGACGGGAAAAAGACAGAGGATTTGGACGGCAGGAAAACGAGGGCGGACCGGGAATCGCTGGTCCGTCTGATGAACCGCTTTTCTGTGCCGCTTCAGGCACTTTGGTGCTGCATTCTGTATTTTGTCATAGAAATGATTTCCAGGCGGTCCTTTATCGGAGCCTGGAGATACATGACAGGCAGTCCCCTTGTCTTTCTGTACAACGCGCTTCTGATTTTTACAACGATGTCGGTGGCATTTCTGTTCCGCAGGCGGGTGTGGGTGCGCGTGTTCGTCTCGGGCTTCTGGTTTGTGCTCGGTCTTGCCAATGGAATAATTTTGTCAAACCGTGTCACACCTTTCACGGGGCAGGACCTGAAGCTTCTCGGAGATGCGAAGAAGATTGTGACGGAGTACATATCTCCGATCCTCTTCGGTCTGATGATCGCCGCACTTGTGGTCGGGATCGTTTTCCTGGTCCGTTATTTTTTCCGGGCTCCGAAATATCAGGGAAGACGAAACTGGTTCATGGATGCCGCTATTGTCGGGGGCAGTGTCGCGCTGCTGGCGGGAGCTACGAGCGTCGGAATCCATGCAAGAATTCTTTCGAACTATTTCGGGAATCTTGCGATGTCGTATCAGAACTACGGATTTCCCTATTGCTTCTCGGTCACTGTTTTTGACACCGGGATGAGCCGGCCGAACGGGTACTCCGACAAGCTGATCGGCTATATTCAGAAGGACGAAGACGAGAAGCTTCCTGCGTCGGATACAAAGGGGGCAGCGGACACCAATCTTGTGTTTCTCCAGCTGGAGTCCTTCTTCGATCCGGGGACGGTGGAAAATCTAAAGCTTTCAGAGGATCCGATCCCTTATTTCCACAAGCTCCAGAAGAAATATTCTTCCGGTATGCTGAAGGTGCCGGTCGTGGGTGCGGGAACGGTCAACACAGAATTCGAGGCCATCACAGGCATGAGCCTTGCCTACTTCGGGGCGGGAGAATATCCTTACAAGACGATTCTGAAGCAGGAGACGGTGGAAAGCATTCCCTTTGACCTGAAGAGTGCAGGCTACAGCACACACGCGATTCATAACAATGAGGCGTCCTTCTACGGGAGAAACACGGTCTATCCGAATCTCGGGTTTGATACGTTTACTTCAGAGGAGTATATGCCGGATATCACGGATGTCACGGAGACCGGATGGGTTAAGGACCATATATTGACGCAGGAAATTCTGAAGGCGCTGAATTCCACAGACGGACCGGATTACGTGTATACGGTTTCTGTACAGGGTCATGGAGATTATCCGACAGAGCCGGTGATCAGCGATCCGGAGATTACCGTGACCGGAGCAGAGAAGAAGGAACAGAACAATTATTCCTGGGAGTATTACTGCAAGCAGATTCATGAGATGGATCAGTTTATCCGGGAGCTGACAGAGGCGCTTGAAAGCTATGATGAACCGGTCGTTCTCGTGATGTACGGGGATCACCTGCCGACGATGGGACTGAAACAGAGCGATGTAAAAGGGTGGAACCTCTACCGGACGCCCTATGTCATCTGGGACAATATGGGCCTCGAGAAAAAGGACAAGAATCTGGCGGCCTATCAGATCGGCGCCGAGGTGCTGAAGAGACTCGGACTGTACGATGGAACACTGGTGCGATATCATGAGGCAGAGCGGGGCGATCGCTACTACCAGAGCAATCTGGAGGTCATGCAGTATGATATGCTGTATGGAGACCGGTATGTTTATCATGGCGAAAGCCCGTTTGCGCCTACGGATATGAAGATGGGAACCGAGCCGATCCGTGTGAAGCGGATCGTGAAGTCCGGAACGGAGGAGGAACCGCTGTATTATGTCTACGGGAAGAACTTTACGGCGGCCAGTCGGCTGGAAGTAAACGGCGAGATGGTGAAGGACACGGCATACATCAGTGACAGCCTTCTTCTGGCGCAGGGGCTTGATCTGACAAGCTCAGATGAGATCGCTGTCGCGCAGAAGAGCGATACGTCGAATGAAATTTTGTCGGAAACAGACCAGAAACCGCTCGCGCTTTATCTGAAAAAATGAGAAGGAATACCGGGAAGACTTTGGAGCGCAGGATGAAGTGAGCTGTACGTTACTGTTCACGCGCCACCTAAAACGGCTAAGATTTTACAGTGCCTTTACCTGAGCATTACTGGCTGTTAAAAGTTTTATCCGTGAATTGTTCAAGAAGTGGATTGCGAGGACTGTCTGACGAAGGCGCTTGCGCCTGAGGAGT
>OMUU01000074.1 GCA_900314295.1 uncultured Lachnospiraceae bacterium
TAAAACTTCATTTGAATTTTCGAGGATGTGTTTTACTGTTCAGTTGTCAATGTTCATTAAAAACAACCCGTCAATAAAATGTTGAATTTTAGGACCATTATGTTCAATTATATTCAACTTATCTTATCTTGGTTGAAATGTTTTGCTGCATTGCTGCAACGAATGATACTTTACCACGATCATTCACATGTGTCAATAGCTTTTTTGTTTTTTTCGTTTTTCTTTTTTCTTTGTCTTTTTCTTTGTACTCTTTCTTTTTACCTGGATACTGTCCACGCGCCACGAGAACGGCAAGGATTTTACAGTACCTTTGCCTGTGCATTACTGGCTGTTAAAAGTTTTATCCGTAAATTCTTGATAAAGTGGATAGCGTGGACTGTCTGACGAAGGCGCTTGCGCCTGAGGAGTTCCGCACCTTCATAAAATCAGGATAAAACTTTGTTACAGCCAGTTTGCGAATGGCAACAGGAATGTAAAATCCCTGCCATTCATTGTTGTGAGGGAAAGGCAATTGTACCTTTTTCTTTGCGCACTTTCTCACTTTTTTAAAGCATTGAGATATCCGATCGCCTCGCCGATATTTGACACCGGTATCAGCTTTACCTCGATGCCGTCCTGGATTCCAGACAGACTCCGCATACACGATTTCGGGAGTATGACTGTTTGGAATCCCAGCTTCTGTGCTTCGCGTACTCTCTGTTCTGCCATTGCCACAGAACGTATCTCTCCGGAGAGTCCTACCTCTCCAAACACAACGGTGTCCGCCGGTATGGTGATATCTCTCGCGCTAGAAGCGATCGCAAGCAGAATGCCAAGGTCAACCGCCGGCTCTGTCATCTTGACCCCTCCAGTGATGTTCACGTATGCGTCACTCTGCGAAAGGTTGATGCGCACCCTTTTTTCCAAAACAGCCATCAGAAGGTTTACCCGGTTATAATCCGTTCCGTTTGCCGTTCGCCGGGGAAATCCGAAATTGCTGCGGCATACCAGAGCCTGAATTTCGATCATGATGGGACGCGTGCCTTCCATCGAACACGCGACGACGGAACCGGAGGCATCTGTCGGACGCCCGTCAAGCATGTACTGTGATGGATTCGCCACCTCTGTGAGACCTTCCGCGCGCATCTCAAATACGCCGATTTCATTCGTAGAGCCGAAACGGTTTTTCGCCGCGCGGAGAATCCGATAGGACTGGCTTCTGTCTCCTTCAAAATACAGAACGGTATCTACCATATGTTCCAGCACTCTTGGGCCTGCTACGTTTCCATCCTTTGTCATATGGCCCACAATAAAAATCGGAATCAGCATCGTTTTTGCAATGCGAAGCAGAACGCCGGTCGATTCTCTGACCTGGGATACATTTCCCGGCGATGATTGTACATCCTCGTTGTACATCGTCTGAATAGAGTCAATCACGACCATATCGGGTTTTTCATGCTCAATCACTCCCTCGATATCGGTCAGATTTGTCTCACACAGAAGCTTTAGATTGTCGCTGAATGTTCCGATCCGCATGGAGCGAAGCTTAATCTGCTGAAGAGATTCCTCTCCCGAAACATATAGGACATGAACGCCCTTTGATGTGAGATGCTGACAGACCTGGAGCAGGAGTGTTGATTTGCCGATCCCGGGATCTCCGCCGATGAGGATCAAAGATCCCTTCACAATGCCCCCTCCCAGAACGCGGTCCATTTCACCGATATCTGTTTTGGTTCTCTGTCCGGTTGAAACATCTATTTCTGAAAGAGCCTTCGGCTTCAGGCGTTCACCCTTCCCCGCGGAAGACAGACCCATACTTCTCGACCCGGTCTTTTTCGCCGAAACCACTTCCTCGACAAAGGTATTCCACTGGTGACAGGCAGGACACTGCCCCATCCATTTTGCGGACTCGTATCCGCAGTTCTGACAAAAATAGACACTCTTCTTGTCTTTGCTCATGAAAATATCTCCCGAAAAAAGGCCCCGGAGCATTCCGGAGCCTCGTAATAAACAGACAAAATGTAAAAATGATGTCTTCTGATGTCTTCCGATCCATTATCGATCACCGTTGATCGGATTCGACGCCATGCAGAATCCTGCCGGGTAAATCTGACTGCTTCAGACTCTAACAATCTTCACACTAACGGATTTACCCTCGCTCAGCTCGACGCTAAAGGAGAGCTTCCCACCCATATTTGTCGTCATATGGCCCACATTTACATCATCGAGAAGAACCTGATATTCTGTATTCTCAGCGGCTCCCACTGTGATCTCGGCGTCCTCCGGACCCTCTACAGAGAAGGAAATCTCCTGATCTGTGATTTTGAGATTCTTTACCGCGGTTCCGGGAACGGACTCATATACGAATGTTTCATTGCATTCCAGTTTCGTGATTTCACGGAAGGTCTTTACCTTGTACAGATTCCCCTTGAACTCGAAATCTCCCAGCTTCTTCTTTGCATCCAGCTCATAATTGCCAAAGCTCAGTGTTCCGTCATTTTCTGCCCGAAGCAGTTCCTTAACGACAGCCATTTTCTTGTACTCCTTCTGCTTTATTATATTGATATATCTGCGTCACAGATACATATCGCGGCCTCCCTTCCGCTTTCACACGGAAGAGCACCTGCCGCATAAACTCTTGAGATCATTATACGATATTACCCTTTTTTTCTCAACCTGCAGGATTGTGAAAGTGCTGTGTCTTGAAGACGATCTTGTCCTCCCGACATCCAACCGAGACATGGTCGCCGCTCCGGATCGTTCCCTTCAGAATCTCCTCGGCCAGAGGATCCTCGATTCTCGTCTGGATGGCGCGTCGGAGCGGTCTCGCGCCATATTTGCTGTTATAGCTCTTATCGATCAGACTTTCCTTGGCAGAGGCGGTCACGGTAAGCTGAATATTCATCTGGTCGCTGCAGCGTCGGATCAGATCTCCCAGAAGGATGTCGACGATCCGGTGCATTTCCTTCCGGCCCAGCGAGTGGAATACCAGGATCTCGTCGATCCGGTTCAGAAATTCCGGGCGGAACATCTGCCGGATCTCGTCCATGACCTGCTCCTTCATGTCACTGTAGTTCTGCTCTTCGTTATCCTCTGACAAGAATCCCAGATGCTTCGGCTGCACGATCCGGTTTGCCCCGGCATTTGAGGTCATGATGATCACCGTCTCTTTGAAGCTAACTTTTCTGCCCTGGGCATCGGTGATATGGCCGTCGTCCAGCACCTGAAGAAGAATGTTGAAGACATCCGGATGTGCCTTCTCGATCTCATCAAAGAGAATGACGCTGTAGGGGTGACGCCGTACCTTTTCGGAGAGCTGTCCGCCCTCGTCGTATCCGACATATCCGGGCGGTGATCCGATCAGCTTGGATACGCTGTGCTTCTCCATGTATTCGGACATGTCAACGCGAATCATGGCGTCTTCACTTCCGAATACCGCTTCGGCCAGCGCCTTCGAGAGCTCTGTCTTGCCTACGCCGGTCGGACCGAGAAAAAGGAACGAGCCGATCGGACGGTTCGGATCCTTCAGGCCGACACGACCCCTTCGTATCGCACGCGAAACAGCAGAGACCGCGTCATCCTGCCCGACGACCCGTTTATGAAGAATACTTTCCAGTCTCGCCAGCTTCCGGGATTCTGACTCTGCGATCTTTGACACCGGAATCCTGGTCCACATCGACACGGTTTTTGCGATATCCTCCGCAGTGACTCGTTTTCTCCTGCCGGGGCTGTTCTTCCTTTCGTTTTTCTCCAGATAGCTTTCCAGCGTTTCCTGGAGTTTCTGTACTCTGGAAGCGTTTGAAAAATCATTTTTCCGGATAAATTCTTCTTTCAGCTTGCGCATCTCGAGAATCCGGTCTTCCACAGATGCGCGATCGGAAGTTCCTCTGCCGGATTTTAAAATGCTCTGCTCCAGTTCCTCCAGGTTCTCGCTCTTCAAAGCAGAAGCTTGAGAGGTTCCCACGGATCCTTCTGTATTCTCCGACCCCGCAGCAGGGACAGAGGGAGTGCTTTTCAGCTCTGCAGATCGTCTGAAATCACCGAGCTGGACACTGGAGGAGGCTTCATCAATCAGATCAATGGCCTTATCCGGCTGAAAACGGTCATTGATATACCGGTTGCTCAGTCGGACGGCTGCTTCCAGCGCATCGTCCTGTATCTTTACCCCGTGATGTTTCTCGTACAGCGGGCGAATTTCGCGGAGGATCTGAAGCGTCTCTTCCTGAGACGGTTCTTCAACAGTTACCGGCTGAAATCTCCGTTCCAGAGCGGCATCCTTTTCAATGTGCTTGCGGTATTCCTCCGTGGTGGTCGCGCCGATCAGCTGAATTTCGCCCCTTGCCAGAGAGGGCTTTAGAATGTTCGAGGCATCCAGCGCACCTTCCGCCCCTCCCGCACCGATGATCGTGTGAATCTCATCTATGAAGAGAAGAACGTTTCGGTCGGTGGTAACCTCGCCGATCACCTTTTTAATGCGCTCCTCAAATTCCCCTCTGTACTTTGATCCCGCGACCATGGCAGACAAATCCAGCGTGACCACTCGTTTATCCGCAATCGAATCAGGGACCTTCCCCTCTGCGATTTTCTCGGCAAGACCCTCTACGACAGCCGTCTTTCCTACTCCGGGTTCGCCGATCAGACACGGATTATTCTTTTTCCTCCGGCTGAGTATCTCAACTACGCGGGTAATCTCCCTTTCTCTTCCGATCACCGGGTCAAGCAAATGCTCCCGCGCCATCGCTGTGAGATCTCTGCTGTAACGGTCAAGCGTTGGTGTTCTGCCACTCTGTTCCACGGAATCGGAGCGGATATCCGCAACCTCGCTCTGCATCTGATCCTCGGTCAGTCCGGCCGTTTTCATCAGCGCCAGGTAGAGTTTCTGCATATTCACAATCTCTGTTGCATGAATCACTTTATAGGCGACAGAGTCCGAATCCCGTAGAATTGCCATCATGATATGAGTACTTCCCGCCAGCCTGTGCCCCTCCTTGCCGGCAATTCGAATCGCCAGCTCCAATGTCTTCTGCGCCTTGACCGTAAACTCCGGCTTGAAGCATACCGCAGAATCCGCAGCAGGAACGATCATGGAGCTGATAAAATTGTTCAGAACCTCTTCCGTCACGCCAAAGCTTCTGAGCACAGCAGCCGCCGTGCAGCTCTTCGTTCGGACAAGTCCGAACAGAATGTGCTCTGTACCGATGTAGGACTGACTGTTGTCCACCGCCATTTTTCTCGCAAGAGAAAGAGCGGTGCGTGCGTTTGATGTAAATTGATTATTCATATTTTTTCTCTCCGAGCTGTCAGAGCATGATTTGAAAAAAGCCCGGGGATCCATGTTCCCGGGCTGATCTTTTTGAATTATTTGTTCCTGCCGTGACAGTATTTGTATTTCTTGCCGCTTCCGCAAGGGCAGGGATCATTGCGGCCGATCTTCTTCGGCTTTACGATGGTTCCGGACTTCTTCTGCTCCAGATAGAGCGCCTTCTTCTTTTCCGCGGAAAAGATCAGGTCCCATTCCGGCAGATCATACAGCCAGTCCGCCTTTGCGTCAACCATATTCTTGTAGAGCTTTTCCTTGTCAAAGCCAAGGTTTACCTCAGTATCTTCTGTCATGGTCTCGATCGGGTTCGGCACCTTCAGGGAATCGTTGATTCCATCCAGGAATCCGGTCATCGTCATAACGTCGATCTGATATTTATCTGCCAGCTCCTTGACCGTTCCCTTTACAACTTCATTCGGATTCGTAAGAAGCTTCTCATAAATTCCCTTCTCGATCAGGAAATAATCCTGCCAGAACTTCTGAAGTTCATTCTTGTTTGTTTCTTTATTGTAGGCAATTGCCTGCCAATCCTGTAATAAGGCCATTTCAAAATACCATCCTTCTGTTTTCTTGATATATTGCGGCAGCATCGGATCCGCCCCAAAGTGAACGACACTGCGGCATTTCAGCAGGCCGATTGCGAGAAAGCAGAGACCATCTGATTCCTCGCTATTCGGACTACTAGGACAGTATAAAGGAATCCGAAAAGAATTTCAAGTCTGTTAATTTCTCGTTTCCTTGCCGTCCGAATCACGTATGATCCTTTGCATCCCGCTCCTCTGTATCGGTCCTTCTGTCCGGAAGCAGGGTTACCAGCGTATTCTCTACGCGATGGTCGAGGATCCGGTATACGCGGATATGCATGGCATCGGTGTCGAGTTCAAAATGGCTCCCGTCCTCCGGCACGTATCCGAGCCGCCCGAGTATGTAGCCTCCAAAGGTATCATAGTCCTCGGTCGGAAGGTCTTTTCCCAGTGCCTCATTTACATCATCGAGGGACGCTCCTCCCTGAATACGCCAGGTCGTCGGAGAAATCTTGATGATGTCGTCCGGCTCTTCGATCTCGTCGTCTTCCGTCAGATCGCCCACCAGGACCTCGAGCAGGTCCTTCATGCTGATGACGCCGTCCATTCCTCCGTATTCATCGAGCACGATGGCAAAATAATTGCCGGATGTCTTCATATGCTGAAACATGGTATATGCCTTGACGGAACCCGGCACAAAGTAGGCCGGATCTACGGCGCGCGCCATAATCTCTTCCTGGGTTGCGCCCCGCAGACGGAAATAGTCCTTCGCGTCCAGAATGCCGAGCACATTGTCCGGAGTTTCACGCACGACCGGAAACTGATCGTGACGGCTTTCGTGAATGGTTTTCTCCCATTCTTCCAGCGGATCCTCCTCATACAGACAGGCGACATCCTTTCTGTGTGTACAGATTTCATCGATGGAGATGTCATCGAACTCGAAGACATTGCGGATCATCTCCTGCTCGTCCGAATTGATGTTGCCGTGCATCGTGCCGCGGTCCACCATCATCTTGATTTGATCCTCTGTCACATTCATTCTCTGGATTACCGGATCGATTCCGTTGATCTTCAGGATTCCATTTGAAATGCCGGAGATGATCTCGGACAGCGGAAAAAATATCACGCTGAAGAATCGATAGACCCCGACTATACCACATGCCGTCCTCGATGGATTTTTCACCGCAAACGCCTTCGGAAGTATATTCGTGAATATCATAAGAATGACAGTGAACACCAGGATACTGATACACATAACAGCGATTCCTGCAGGAGCCTCTGCGGCAATTCCAAGAATGCCGCAGAGCTTCTCCGTACAGAGAGCCGTCAGAAGAACGGTGCTTCCGGCGACACAAAGCATATGCAGTGTGTGCACGGAAGTCAGAAATCTGCCGGAATTTGCCTTCAGCTTCTGAAGATATGGAAAGGATGCATTCTCCTCCTCTTCCAGTTCTTCCATCTGTGTATCGGTCAGTGCCAGAACGGCAGATTCACAGGCTGTGAATACCGCCGCAAGCACAATCATCAGGATCGTCAGGATAACGTACCATATCCAGGGACCACTGTCCATCAACTTTCTCCTCCAAAAACCATTTGACTTTTGTCGTTTCTTATACTGAAATCAATCGAAATACTTTACACCGGATTCGAAGAGCTTCATATCCTTCTCTCCGTAGATGTTGACGGATACTCCATCTCCGCGGCGTTCTGCATGACACATCTTGCCGTAAACTCTTCCATCCGGGCTGGTGATTCCTTCAATATTGAAGTAGGAACCATTGATATTCCAGTATTCGTCATCGGTGAAGTTCCCGTCGAGATCACAGTATCTGGTTGCAATCTGTCCGTTCTCCTGCAGTCTGCGGATCCAGTCGGAGTTTGCCGCGAATCTTCCCTCTCCGTGGGACGCCGGCATGGTGTAAACGCCTCCGAGTTCTGTTCCCGCGAGCCACGGGGATTTGTCAGACACAACCTTAACATATGCCATCTTGGAGATATGACGATGGATGGTATTAAAGGTCAGCGTCGGTGAATCCTCCTTCTGTCCGGTGATTTCGCCGTTCGGTACGAGACCAAGCTTAATCAGCGCCTGGAATCCGTTGCAGATACCAAGTGCAAGGCCGTCTCTCTTCTGCAGCAAATCATTGACAGCCTCCTTGATGCTTGCGTTCTGGAAAGCCGTCGCAAAGAACTTGGCGGAACCGTCCGGTTCATCACCAGCCGAGAAGCCGCCGGGGAACATGATGATCTGCGACTGCTCGATTGCCTTGCGGAACTCGTCCACGGAATCCACGATATCAGCAGCACTCAGATTGCGGAATACCCTTGTGATCGTTCTGGCGCCTGCAGCCTCAAAAGCTCTCGCACTGTCATATTCGCAGTTGGTTCCCGGGAATACCGGAATAAATACGGTCGGCTGTGCAAGCTTGTGACTGCATACATAGACATGGTCCGCCTTGAACAATCCCTTGTCCTCTACTCCCGTATCCTTGGCCGGAACGCCGGAAACGGTCTTGAAGACTCTGCTCAGCGTACCGTTCCACGCATCCAGAGCCTCATCCATGGAGATGGCTGTGTCACAGTAACGGAATACACCGTCGCCTGTCACTTCACCGATAACCGTATAAGTCGAAGCAAGCTTTCCGACCTCATCTGCCGGAACCTCAAGAATGAGATCTCCCAGATATGGGCTGAACAGATCTCTCGCATCCACGCTGTGATCAATCGTTACGCCGAGCTTGTTGCCGAACGCCATCTTGCTTACGGCAACGGCGATTCCGCTTCTCTCAACGACATAGGCTGCCTTTACTCTTCCCGCCTTCATATCCTCGTGCACTCTTCCGTACAGGTCCATGACCTCATCATAGACCGGAAGCTCGTACTGATTCTTCGGGATACGGATCCATACCAGCTTGTCGCCTGTATTCTTCAGCTCAGGTGTGATCACATCCTTTAATTCTGCGACATCTACCGCAAAGGATACAAGTGTCGGCGGAACGTCGATGTCATTGAAGGTTCCGGACATACTGTCCTTTCCTCCGATGGAAGCGAGACCGTACTCAATCTGCGCCTCGTACGCTCCGAGCAGCGCGGCGAACGGCTGACTCCATCTCTCCGGATCCTCCGTCATTCTGCGGAAATATTCCTGGAAGGTGAAGTGAATCTTGCGGAAGTCGCCGCCGGCAGCAACAATTTTTGCGATGGACTGTGTTACAGCATAAACCGCCCCGTGATACGGACTCCAGCTGGACACATAAGGATCGAAGCCATACGCCATCATGGTGACGGTATTGGTTTTCAGATCCGGAACCGGAACCTTCGCGACCATGCTCTGTGTCTCGGTGAGCTGATATTTTCCTCCGTAAGGCATAAGCACACTCGCCGAGCCGATTGAGGAGTCGAACATCTCAACTAGTCCCTTCTGTGAACATGCGTTCAAATCCTTCAGGGAATCCAGCCACTTTACCTTTACATCCGGAATATCTCCGCTTCTCTTAAGTACGCTGTCAACCTTATTCGGAATATCGACCTTCACATCCGTCTCCTGATGTGCGCCGTTGGTGTCCAGGAAGGCCCGGGACAGATCTGTGATCGTCTTTCCTCTCCAGTTCATAACCAGACGAGGTTCCTCTGTGACAACCGCTACCTTTACAGCCTCCAGATTCTCTTCATGTGCATACTCCAGAAACTGATCCGCATCCTCCGGAGCCACGACAACGGCCATACGTTCCTGCGATTCGGAGATCGCAAGCTCCGTTCCGTCAAGACCCGCGTACTTCTTGGGAACCTTATCCAGATCAATCTTAAGTCCCGGAGCCAGCTCTCCGATGGCAACAGAAACACCGCCTGCGCCGAAATCGTTGCACTTCTTGATGATATGACTGACCTCCGGACGGCGGAACATACGCTGAAGCTTTCTCTCCGTGGGAGCGTTACCCTTCTGAACCTCTGCTCCGCAGGTCTCCAATGACTGTGTGGTGTGGATCTTTGAGGAACCGGTCGCTCCTCCGATTCCATCTCGCCCGGTTCTTCCTCCGAGGAGGATGATAATGTCACCCGGATCGGAATTCAGTCTCTGTACTGCCTTTCTCGGAGCCGCACCCATTACTGCTCCGATTTCCATTCGCTTCGCCACATAGTTCGGATGATAGATTTCCTTGACATAGCCCGTTGCAAGGCCGATCTGATTTCCGTAGGAGCTGTAGCCGTGCGCGGCCTGTCTCGTCAGCGTCTTCTGGGGAAGCTTGCCCTTCATCGTCTCGGAAACCGGGACCGTCGGGTCAGCTGCTCCGGTGACACGCATCGCCTGATATACATAGGTTCTTCCGGAAAGCGGATCACGGATCGCACCGCCCAGGCAGGTTGCGGCACCGCCGAACGGCTCAATCTCGGTCGGATGGTTGTGCGTCTCGTTCTTGAAGTTGATCAGCCACTCCTCATACTTTCCATCCACATCGACCGGAACGATAATGCTGCAGGCATTGATCTCGTCGGATTCCTCCTGATCGGTCAGCTTTCCGTCTGCCTTCAGCTTCTTGGCAGCCAGGCAGGCCAGATCCATCAGACAGATATATTTTCCATTCCTTCCTTTATAAAGGATGTCAAAATCATGGCGATACCGATTGTAGCTGTCCTCAATCGGCGTCCGGTAATCCCCTTCACCGAACGCGACATTCTTCAGCTCGGTGGAGAAGGTGGTATGACGGCAGTGATCGGACCAGTAAGTATCGAGCACACGGATCTCGGTCATGGTCGGATTTCTCTTCTCATCCTTGGCAAAATAGTCCTGAATGAATCGGAAATCCTTGAAGGTCATCGCCAGGTTAAGGGACTGATAGAGGTCTCGCAGCGCATCCTCATCCATATCGATAAAGCCGTCAAACACTTTTACATCTGCCGGCTCCTCAAAGCTCATAACGAGGGTGTCCGGCTTCTCCGCAGCGCTCTCGCGAGAATCCACCGGATTGATGCAGTGACCCTTGATCACTTCCATGTCCTTGTCACTGACGTCTCCGTCGATGACATAGGTGGTCGCGGTGCGGATGATCGGCTGCTCATCGCCCTTCAGAAACTGTACACATTGCACGGCGGAATCGGCTCTCTGGTCAAACTGGCCCGGAAGGTATTCTACAGAGAACACATGTGCATTCTCCGCCTTCGGAAAATCTTCCTTGTAGAGAGTATCGACCGGGGGCTCAGCGAATACGACATGGCACGCCTTCTCGAATACCTCGTCGCTGATGTTCTCGACATCATAACGGATAAGAATTCTGACATCGGTCACACCGGAAACGCCCATATAATGACGGATCTCGTGGCTTAATTCCTTCGCCTGGCCGGCAAACTCCGGCTTTTTTTCAACATATACACGTCTTACCTGGCTCATTCTTGCTGTCCTTTCTGAATCTGAAAGTATAGTGCCCCGCTTGCGGGGCGTTGGCTTTATACAACCTGTGGTGTGGGCAAAACCCACACAGCCACATATACAGATGTCCTCATAACAGCCGTATTTTCACGGTTTTCTAAGACTAGTCCGCATATTCAGATACAGAATAACACAGTCCTGGTGCATTAGTCCAGTCGCAATCCTACCGCATTCTTTAATTTGTCTCTTTACAAAGCGCTCTTTTCGAAGCAAAATATAAAGTTAAGGAAATGAGCAATGAATGATTATCGATATACTGTCACTATTTTTACCGGAATTGGAGAAGATCTATGGTGATTCGAGCAGTGCTGACTTCACTTGGTATTGTTGCGGGATTGTTCCTGCTGTATCTGTGGGGGATTCATCCGAGAATGAATGCCCGAAGAAAACAGAAAACCCTGGATTTCGCAAGGTGGGATTTTGCCCATCGGGGACTTTGGGATATGACGCAGAATATTCCCGAGAATTCTATGCCGGCTTTTGAGCGGGCGGCAGCGCAGGGCTATGCGATCGAGCTCGACGTACACCTGACGAAGGATAAAAAGCTCGTTGTCTTTCATGATGACAGTCTGATGCGAATCTGCAACGTTCACGGATCCTGCGAACGTATGAACGCAGAGGATCTCGTGAAGCTTCCGCTGTCCTTCACAGAGTACCATATGCCGCTGCTCGAGGAGGTGCTCCACCTGGTAAACGGCAGGGTTCCGCTTCTGATTGAACTGAAGCTGCCATCCGTGAGTACAGAGATCTGCCGGTATGTCTATGATCTTCTGAAGGATTATCCGGGTACATACCTGATCGAATCCTTTAATCCACTCGGACTACGCGCTTACAAAAAGCTGGATCCCGACGCAATCGTCGGGCAGCTCTCCGGGAAGTATTCCTCGAGAGACCGGTTAAATCCGCTGATTGCTCTTCTCTCCTCATCGCTTCTGGTGAACACGCTCAGCCGACCGGATTTTGTAGCCTACAACTTCCGCACATCAGACGCCTTCGGCTTTTATCTGAACCAGTATCTATTCCGAATTCCGGTTTTTGCCTGGACCGTGAGAACCTCAGAGGAATTCCGGAGGTGCAGACATTCCTTTGACGGAATTATTTTTGAAAAATTTCTGCCGGCAGAAATTGTGGCCTAGATCCCCGCAGAGAGCTACGTTCCGAAATGAATCCCGGGACGTTCCTCTTATTTACGCGAACAGTGAGCCTCATCCGGACACGGAACGTGCGAGTGAGGCGAGCGTCGCGATAGCGAGATAAAATCCGCGAAGCGCATTTTATCTCGTTGGAATGTTCTGTTATTGCAATGCTTTGATATTGTAAGGTTCTGTTATCGAAATGCTCTGTTATTGTAAGGTTCTGTTATCGAAATAGTCTTTCATTACAACAATCTCGTAAATTTAAGGAGGAGAATATTCATGCTGACACCTGTTGCGGCGCTTTTCCGATCCAGAAAGCAGTACTGGATTCTGCCCGTTTACGCAGTATTCTATTTTACGGTATTCCGTTTTCTCGAAAAAACCATCCGGAATCCGGGAAGCTATCATCTGATCTACTGCCCGCTTGACCGGTATATACCGTTTAACGAATACTTTGTCGTCTTTTATTTTTCCTGGTTTGTATTCATGTTTCTTTCCTTCGGCTTTTTCACGGCAATCAACCGGGACGTACAGGAATATAACCGCTTTCTTCTCTATCTTTTCACGGGAATGACGATTTTTCTGATTCTATCCGCCGTTTACCCGAACGGCCTAAATATCCGTCCGGATGTACTTCCGAATAACAATATCTTCAGCCGGATGGTGGCGACGCTGTACCGAACGGATACGCCAACCAATGTCTTCCCAAGCATTCACGTATACAATTCGCTTTCCGCCGCTCTGGCAGTCAATAACTGCAAAGCGCTGAGAAAGTACCGCGGCTTGCGAATTGGAACCTTTGTTCTTGCTTTTTTGATCATTCTTTCCACGATGTTTCTGAAACAGCATTCCGTATACGATGTTGCCGGCGGCATTTTCATGAGCATTATCTTCTACCGGCTCATCTACCAGCCCGCAGACGAAACGGAACTGGATAACCAGCCGGAACGCTTTGTTCCCTCCGGCAGATAATCTCGCTATCGCGACGCTCGCCGCACACGAATACTTCGCATTCGTCTGCGGCTCACTGTTCGCGTAAATAAGTGCCGCAGGAGAACCGTCCTATGACCGTTCTCCTGCGGCATTCTTTTTTTTAAACCTTCTTCAATTTTGCAAACGAAGCGAACATGCGCTTGATCCCGAAGTTTTCGAAATCGACCGTGACTTCAAAGTCTCTCGGCCCGTCCTTAATCTCCTTCACCGTTCCCGTTCCGAACTTCACATGTCTGACGGTATCGCCCGTCTGATAATCCAGATGATCCGGCTTGGAAACCCGGAACTCTTCCAGACGGAAGCGGCCCTTTGTGTTCTTGCCGATCTGACGGGACACAGAAGGATTTCGATATCCCGAGCTGCCGTATCCGGACGCTCCAAAACGGTTCTTCTCAGCTCCCGCATAACCGTCTTCATGGATAGATCGTCCGCCGCCGGATGAACCATACGTCCTCCCCGATGCTCCGCCTTCCTGCCGTCCCATTCCCATGAGATCATCGAGGGACAGTTTTGGTGGACTGAGGAAATTTCTGGTATCCGTCGTCTCTCGTTCCAGCTCAATGTATTCCCGTGGAATTTCTCTAACAAAGCGCGACGCCTTGAGAAACTGCGCCTCTCCTCTGACCATACGCATCCGGACCGCTGTCATGGTGAGATCCTTTCTCGCGCGCGTAATGCCAACATAGCACAGACGACGTTCTTCTTCCATCTCCTCCGTATCCTGTCCGCTGATTGACAGGTAGCTCGGGAAAGTATTCTCCTCCATACCTGCCATATAGACATTGTCAAATTCCAGTCCCTTCGCGCTGTGCAATGTCATAAGGAGCACATAGTCGCTGTCCTCGTCGACACTGTCGATATCGGCCACAAGGGACACCTGCTGGAGAAAATCCGACAGCGACGGCGTCTCGGCGGAATCCATGTAATCCTCTGTCTTCGAAATCAATTCATTGATATTCTCGATGCGGGCCCTGGCCTCGTCGTCATTCTGCGCTTCCAATTCCGCGACATATCCGGTTTCGCCGATGATCAGCTCGAGAATTTCCCGCACAGAATAACCATCCGCGTTGAGACTCCGGTATTTTTCAATCAGATTCGTGAATCCGCGAATTTTGCCTGCGGCTCGCGACATCCCCGGGATCCGGTCAACCTCCAGGAGAGCGTCGTAAAAACCGATGTTTTTCTCCAGCGCGTACTGCTCGACCTTTCCGATGGACGTTTGCCCGATGCCGCGTTTCGGGATGTTGATGATTCGCTCGACGGCGAGATCGTCGCTTCCGTTATCCACCGTCTTTAAATATGAAAGCAAATCCTTGATCTCCCTGCGGGCATAGAAGTTGATGGCTCCGACGATCTTATATGGAATGTTCCGGGCGATAAATTTTTCCTCGAAGATACGGGACATAGCGTTTGTCCGGTACAAAATGGCAAAATCATGATACACCATTTTGCCGCCTGCACATTTGTCCCCGATATCGCGGGCGATATACTCCGCCTCCTGGTATCCGTCATCGAACTCCCGGAAGTGGATTTTCGATCCCACCCCGTTATTGGTCCATAGCTTCTTCTTCTTTCGTCCGATATTATGAGCAATCACCTCATTCGCAGCGTTCAGAATATTCTGTGTCGAACGGTAGTTCTGCTCCAGACGAATCACCTTTGCTCCCGGGTACTCCTTTTCAAAATTGAGGATATTGCGGATGTTGGCGCCTCTGAACTTATAGATGGACTGATCGTCGTCGCCGACAACGCAGAGATTTTGGTAGCGGGAGGCCAAAAGCTTCACAAAAAGGAACTGCACGGTATTGGTATCCTGGTACTCGTCGATCATGATATACCGGAATTTCTCCTGATAATAAGAAAGAACGTCCGGCTCCTGGCGAAATAATTCCACCGTCTTGACCAGGAGATCGTCAAAGTCCAGTGCGTTGTTCTCCTTCAGACGCTTCTGATACGCATAAAAACATCTCGCGTACTGCTTTTCGATCCAGCTTTTCGCGTCTTTCTCAAATTCCTCGGGGCCTGTCATTTCATTTTTTGCGGAGGAAATCCTGTTCAGTATGGCCTTCTCCTTGTAGACCTTCGGGTCCAGCTCCAGAAGACGGATCACCTCTTTCATGACCTGCCGGCTGTCGTCGGTATCGTATATCGTGAAATTATTCTCGTAACCGAGAAGATGAATGTATCTCCTCAGAATTCTGCAGCAGGTGGAATGGAAGGTTGAAATCCAGATGCTTTCAGAACCGGCGGATACCAGCTGATCCACACGCTCCCGCATCTCTCCGGCAGCCTTGTTCGTAAACGTGATCGCCATGATATTCCACGGGTTCACCTGTTTTTCGCTGATGAGATACGCCACACGGCAGGTCAGTGTCCGGGTTTTTCCGGAGCCTGCGCCTGCCAAAACCAGCAGGGGCCCTTCCGTCGTAATGACCGCCTCCCGCTGCGGGGCGTTTAAACTGCTCAGTAAATCATTCATGCATGATATTCCTTGTCTTAATCGCTTGTCTTAATTCCTTGTCTTAATTTCTTGTCTTAATTGCTAGTCTTAATTCCTTGTCTTAATTTCTTGTCTTAATTCCTTCTCTTAATTCTTGGAAAATTCTGCATCCACTGCCTCAAGAGCCGCGGCGATTACCTTGTCCATATCATAGTATTTGTACTGTCCGAGGCGGCCTCCGAAAATAACGCCGGCCTCCTTCTCCGCAAGCGCTCTGTACCTCTGATACAGGCTGTTGTTCTCCTCGTTATTCACCGGGTAATAGGGCTCCATCCCAACCTTCCACTCTGACGAATACTCCCTGGAAATGACGGTCTTCGGCTGTGTTCCGAATTCAAAGTGCTTGTGCTCGATGATTCTCGTATACGGAACCTCCCGGTCCGTATAATTCACGACGGCATTGCCCTGGTAGTTCTCCTCGTCCAGAATCTCGGTTTCAAACCGAACGCTGCGGTACTGCAGCGGACCGTAGCAGTAGTCAAAGTACTGATCAATCATTCCGGTGAACACGGTCTTCGAAGCGATATCCGGATTACTCTTCCGGAACGCAAAATAATCCGTTCCGGTCATGACATCGCTGCCCTCCAGCAGCTTCTCAATGATCTGCGTGTATCCGCCCATCGGAATTCCCTGGAACCGATCATTGAAATAGTTATTGTTGTAGGTGAAGCGGCAGGGCAGACGGCGGATAATGAAGGCCGGAAGCTCTGTGCACGGCCGGCCCCACTGTTTTTCCGTATATCCCTTGATCAGCTTCTCGTAGACGTCTCTTCCGACGAGCGAGAGCGCCTGCTCCTCCAGATTCTTCGGCTCCCTGATGTTCAGACTCGCGATCTGCCCCGCAATCTTCTCCTTTGCCTCCTGCGGCGTGCGGATATTCCACATGCGGCTGAAGGTATTCATATTGAAAGGAAGGTTATAGAGCTCATCCTTGTAGACAGCAATCGGAGAATTGATATAATTATTGAATTCCGCGAACTGGTTGATGTAATCCCAGATCCTCTTGTCCGAGGTGTGAAAAATATGTGCCCCGTATTTATGGACGTTGATTCCCTCGATCTTCTCGGTGTAGATGTTGCCTCCGATGTGATCCCTTTTGTCAATTGCAAGGCACCGGAAGCCCCTTTTTGTGGCCTCATGGGCAAAAACAGCGCCGAACAGACCGGTTCCGACAATCAGATAATCATACTTCATGATTCAATCTCCTCCTGTAATTACAGTAAACACTCATACGACAGCTTGCGACGCAGGCTGTTATTCTGCTCGCCCGCCTGTGAACAGAATCCCCGTGGCCGAGAACATTGCGGCCGGGCCCATACAAAAAAACAGCCATCCAATATATTGTGTCACAAACGATAAACCACGGATTGCTCCGCTGTGCACACCCGCGCAGTTCCGTCAGATCGTTATCGCGCCCATCGTGGACAGAATCGAGCTGATCAGAATGGCAAGAATCCCGATCGGGCAGAAATAACGGATCAGCACATAAAAGAATTTTTTCAGATGGAAGGTCACATTGTCCTGCTCGACCTCTTCAATAACCGCCTGCGGCTTGATGACATATCCGACAAAAATGCAGGTCAGCAGCGCGAGAACCGGCATCAGGATGCTGTTGCTCGCGAAATCCAGAAGATCCAGAATCGACATGCCGAAAACCTTGAAGGAAGAGAACATGCCGTATCCGAGGGAACACACCGTGCCGACGATCATGCAGTAAACCGCCATAATAACGGTCGTTTTCGTCCGTTTCCATCCGGTGCGGTCCATGATATTCGATACGATCGCTTCCAGAAGAGAGATGGACGAGGTCAGCGCGGCAAAAAGCGTCAGCGCGAAGAACATCATGCCGATGATTCTTCCGCCGGGGAAAGAGTCAAAAACCTTCGGGAGCGTGATGAACATCAACCCCGGTCCGGCATTCATCGCCGACGCATCGCCTCCTGAGAAAATATATACAGACGGAACGATGATCATGCCCGCGAGGACCGCCACGAAGGAATCGAAAAATTCAATCTGGAATACAGAGGTCTCAAGGTTTTCGTCTCTCTTCATATAGGAGCCGTAGGTCACCATGATTCCCATGGCAATGGACAGGGAATAAAACAGCTGTCCCAAAGCGCCGAGAACCATCTTTCCGCTGATTTTGGACAAATCGGGCTTCAGATAATAGAGAAGTCCCGCGGATGCGCCCGGCCTGGTGACCACGTACACGGCGATAATCACGATCAAGGCAAGTAGAATCGGCATCAGGATCACGCTTGCCTTCTCAATCCCCTTATCGACGCCGAGATACACCACCAGAGCGGTAAGCCCCAGAAATACCGCCATCCACAGGATCGGCTGCGCCGTTGTGCTGATATAGCTGCTGAAAAATCCGTCGCCGGCGGCTTCCGTGTTCTGGCCGGTCAGAAAAACGGCAAAATATTTCGTGACCCACCCGCCGATTGTACAGTAATAGGGGGTGATGATCATCGGGATGATCATGCCGAGAATTCCGCAGATATTGCTCTTCTGTCCCAGCTTCTTAAATGCTCCGATTGAACTCTGCCTGGTTTTTCTTCCGATCGCGATTTCGGCCAGAAGGAGAGCAAATCCGAATGTCACTGCCAGAATCACATAGGTCAGAAGAAAGATGCCGCCTCCGTACTTCGCGGCGAGATACGGAAATCTCCAGAGATTGCCGAGCCCGACCGCAGATGAGGCTGCCGCGAGCACAAAGCCGATCTTGCTGGAAAACGCCGAACGCTGTTTTGTGTCCATAAAAAATACCGCCTTTGAAAAATTATGTGAATCCCGCGTTCCGGGAACAAATCTGCGTATGTCCGCATTTCTCATGTGGACACAGATCTGGAACTGATCCTGTTTCGGCACGTAAAAAGATCTGTAAACGAACCGCTGAAACAGACGGGTTAAAGTATAACATAAAACTGTATCCGGTGCTATCCGCATAGCGGACGTTTCCATTTTTCTTTCCGGTCTATTTTCGGCTTTTTCGTTTCTTTCCGGTCTCTCTGTCTAATCATTCCGATACTTCCCGCATCGCAGCCTTTCTTATATCTTCTCTGCGACTGCCGTGATCAGCCTTCCGAACCGATCTCTCACGCGATCCGCCGTCTCCTGTACCTCCTCATGGCAAAGAGGCGCGTCCAGAATGCCGGCAGCCATATTGGTGATGCAGGATATCCCACAGATCTCCATTCCCATGTGCTTCGCAGCGACCGCTTCACAAGCTGTGCTCATTCCCACGGCGTCTCCGCCCCATGATCTGCACAGTCTGACCTCTGCGGGCGTCTCATATGCTGGACCGCTGAACTGAACATAGACACCCTCACGCAGCCGGATTCCCAGATTCTCTGCCTCCGCCCGGATAATTTTCTGCATGCGGCGGCTGTAAATCTCGCTCATATCGGGAAATCTCGGTCCGAGCTTTTCCGGATTCTCCCCGATCAGAGGGCTCGGAACCGCCGTTGCGATCTGATCCGTAATCATCATCAGGTCCCCGGGCTGAAAATCAGGATTGACCCCGCCCGCCGCATTTGTCAGGATCAGCTTCTTCGCCCCCAGCAGTCCCATCAGTCTTACGGGAAGCACCACATCGGTCATCGGATATCCTTCATAATAATGCACCCGTCCCTGCATGATCACGACAGGAATATTCTGAATCCGACCGAAGACAAACCTTCCCTTATGTCCGGCAACCGTTGAAACCGGAAAGCCTTCGATCTCCGAGTAATCGATCGTATCTTCGATCTGCACATGATCCGCATACCCGCCGAGACCGGAGCCGAGAACCAGCGCCGTCTCCGGCACAAAATCTGTTTTCTCCCGGACACAGGCCAAACATTTTTCAAGCTTTTCCATGATCATCTATTTCTCACCTGCTTTCATTTATCCATAATATCTCTGTCAGCGGCTGTAAATATCTGCAGCCATTCAGTCCATCGAGAAAACCGCATGTTCTCCAGACCGGGGCTTGAATGGTTGGAAAAATCGAATTTCGCGGCCACGGACGATCAACCGTCGGTCTGAAAGTCTCATGGATTCAAATCGCCCGGTCCGAATCCCTCCGGCATCAGATCCTTCAGCCGGAAGATCCTGCAATTTTCTCTGCCATAAGCAAGTATGATCCGGAACGTCTCCGGATCGCAGAATTCCATCATTACCTGACGGCAGACGCCGCACGGAGCGACATAGCCGGTCGGATTTCCGCCTTTTCCTCCCACAATGCAGATCGCCCGGAAGTCTCTGACGCCCTCACTCACCGCTTTGAAAAAAGCGGTCCTCTCGGCACAGTTGGATGGCGTATAAGCCGCGTTTTCGATGTTGCATCCCGTGAATATTCTCCCGTCCCCCGCAAGCAGCGCTGCCCCGACCTTGAAATTCGAATACGGCGCATACGAATACGCAAGCTGATCGACTGCCGTCCGAATCAGTTCTTCGATTGTGTCCCTTTCCAATTCTCCTGCTGTATTTTTCCCCATGCTCTCGCTCATTTGCATCCTCTCATTTGTATCTCATCATTTGTATTATTTTAAGACGAATTCCCGCCCGTCTTGCCTTGTGGTTATACTCATTTTGCATCCCATCCTTTATTATGTCCCGTCGTCTGTATTCTCATTTGTATCCCCATCGTTTCTTCTTACGCCTTCTCTGTCCCCGCGTATCAGTCGCCGAATAGCTCCCACCGCTGTCCGGATCGCCTGATCGGTCTCCAGAACGACCGGATTCGCAAGGCCGAGCTTTTCTCTCTCCTGATTCGCGATCACCAGAAAACAGGCACCCGCTCTGACTCTCAGCTTGCCGGCGCAGATAAACAGCGCCGCCGACTCCATCTCGGACGCGAGACATCCCATCATTTTCCAGGCATTCCATTTCTGAATCAGCTCATAGCCGGCAGGCATCTTCTCCGGCTCATGCTGTCCGTAAAAGGCATCCTTGCTCTGCACCACGCCATGGTGGCAGGGATAACCGTGCTCTCTTGCCGATGCGACCAGCGCATTGGTTACATCAAGATCCGGGACAGCCGGATATTCGATCGGCGCGTATTCCCTGCTCGTACCTTCCATCCGGACCGCTCCCGTTGCAATGACGATGTCTCCGCTTTTTACCTCCGTCTGAATGCCTCCGCAGGTACCGATTCTTACAAAGGTATCCGCCCCGCAGCGATACAGCTCCTCCATCGCGATTGATGCCGATGGTCCCCCGATCCCAGTCGAGGTGACGCTGACCTTTTCTCCGTCCAGATAACCGGTATAAGTTGTGAATTCCCGGTTGTCCGCTATCTTCTTCGCATCGTCCAGATATTGCGCAATTTTTACGCATCGCTTCGGATCACCGGGCATAATGACGTAACGGCCCACCTCTCCTTTTCTGGTCTGAACGTGATACTGTCTGTCCGGATCCTCTGAATAATTCTTCAATGTGCACCCTCCTCATAAAATCCAGTATCCTTTTTCATGAAGCATCAAAACTTTCCAGTCCTTTCTGCTTCTCAACCATTCTTCCGTGCTATTATTCTACAACAATTTGCTATTTCACACATCACAATTTCAACAATTCTATATGGCTGCGCACAAGAGTGAAAAACTCAAAACTCAAAAACATGACCGCTTCACAAATTAGTTTCCACTTTATCTCCCGATGCGTTATAATATACACGAAGTCCGGTAGTGACAGGAGACTCATTTCGAACGTTTTTCCGTCTGCCGGATCTGTACGCTGATTATGTGCAGATATTTCAGACAGCAGATAGGAGAAGAATAAAAGGAGGATTTTGATATGAGCAAGACTTTGGTCGCATATTTTTCCGTAAGCGATACCACCAAAAAAGTAGCAGAGCAGATTGCATCTGAGGAAGAGGCAGATATCTTCGCGATCGTTCCCGAGAAGCCATACACAAAAGAGGATCTGAACTGGAAGGACAAGCAGTCGAGATCTACCGTTGAAATGGCGGATCCGAACTGTCATCCGGCCATGGCAGAGAAGACACCGGATCTCCGTGCATACAAGACCATCATTCTCGGGTTCCCGATCTGGTGGGGAAGAGAACCGAGCATCGTTGACACCTTCCTGACATCTGCTGATTTTGCCGGAAAGATCATCATTCCCTTCTGCACCTCCGGTGGAAGCGGCATGGGAAGAACCTGTGAGCGCATTCAGAACATTGTCGGCAAGGACGCTAAGGTCATGGAAGGACGACGTGTCGGCGGAGAAGTATCCATGGAGGACCTCAAGCTCTGGTTTGACGGTTTCCAGGAGTGGTAAATCATAGGAGCGGGCTGTCATATCAGATAATGCGTCAGCATCCTTCTATTAAAATGAAAATCCGGTAAAGTGAAAATCCGGCCATAGGGCCGGATTTTTCTTTTGAATATAGAGTTTATTTGAATATGGGTTTTATCCTGCTGAAGCTCGAACCAGAATTTTTTAATGCAAACATGCGTGAGAATCGAAGATTGCCCGCTTAAATCAACGGCAGGCCAACACCCAGGAAAATGCCTTTGCCGTTCTCAATTCCGAATCCCGGAAGTGATTCCCCTCGTTCCATTCCAGTGTACATGGAATCTCCTGATTCCGAAGAATCTCATAGGTCTCGCGAATCCGGTCACCCACCGCAGCCATGACCGCGTTCCGGGATCGTTCTTCTTTATTTCCTAGACTCAGATACACGGATTTGCTCTGAACCCTGTGATCTCTCAAGTAGTCTGTAAATCCGGGAAACCACACGGAGGGCGACGCTGCGGCAGCCCCACAGAACCGGTCCGTCTGGCACACCGCCCACAAAGAAAATAGCCCTGCAAGGGAATATCCTCCGATATAATACTTCCTGCTGTCCTCTTCGCAATATTTCAGGATTTCCTGGAGCGTCTGCCTTGCACCGTCGCCGAAATCTTCCTTTCCGAATACCGCGGGCGCCTGCCACGGGGACAGATCCCTGTTCCAGTCATCCACCAGAAACGCTGTCACATGAAAGTTCTCATTCGTATTCGAACCAATGAACGCTACTTCCTGTTCGATCAGGGACAGGTCATGCTCATCCACCGGCTGAAGCAGAACATTTGTCGCTTTACGCTCCCCATAATCAAACGTCTTCATTCCTTTCCTCCCATATTGACTGTAGTCACATGATACAACCCTGATTTTTCCCGTTGTGCTTGGCAAGATACATGGCCTGATCCGCTCGAATGATCATACTCCGGCAGCTTGTGCCGTCTTGTGTTATTCCTACACAGGCCGAAAGATTTATTTTCACATCCCCATATACCACATGGAGCTTCCGCACATGGTTCAGCAGGTCTTCCTCCAGACCCTTTATATCCTCACCGGGATTTTTCAACAGACCTACGAACTCATCTCCTCCGTACCGGTAAAAATCAATACCCCGGGACACACCAAAATCCAGAAGCATCTTGCCCAGTGTGCTCAGGCATTTATCCCCGGCCGGATGCCCGTACCTATCGTTGATTCCCTTAAAGTCATCCAGGTCAACCATAATCGCAGCCAAGACATCATTCGTCTGTTTCTTGTCAACATTTTCAAGGTATTCATTCAGACTGAGCCGACTGTAAAGACCGGTCAGAAAATCGTAGCGTCTGTCGTGATCCGCCCTGGAATACATCTCCATAGCCGTCCTCACCTGTTTTTTCAGGATCTCCTTTTCCTGCCTTCCATGCAGACGCTCGACTTCAAGCTCTTCTATATGCTTTGCTTCCCTTGAAATATCCACACCGTAGAGGATACTCTCGAGATGTCCGTTCGAAGAATTCTCAATCAGGTGGGTGGTAATTCTCGACCAGCGGATCGATCTGTCATCGTAATAGGATTCCGTTTCAAGCACAATCTGGTGCTGCTTATTCTGGTAAGCCTTCAGCTGCGCATCCCGGCAAAAAGTCCGGAAAAACTCCTCCTGTCCCTCCGGCGACGGTACAAAGGACCCAATCCTTCGAATCACGCTGTCGACATCCCCCATGTTCTGAATATCCCGCGCATTCTTGGCATGTCCGCCGGAGCTGATCCACTTATCCGCCGTGACATCCATATGGAAAACTCCCTGTCCGTCCGGAAGAAGCTCAAGAATCGCGCGGATCTGGCTGGCATATCGATTCTGGGCAGCCTTTGTGTCCGTGATATCTCTGCCGTATTCCATGAAGACCTTCCTGCCGTTCCAATAAGCGAAGCGGGCCTTCAGCCGGAAGACATGCTCTCCGTCATCTGTCTCAATTTCCTTCTCGTTCTCATCGCCCATCTGCTTCATCGGACAGTGACCGCAGGGTGCGTCCAGCCCGAGCATGTATTCGTAGCATTTTCTTCCCAGGTACGGTTCCTTCGGATGTCCGGAAATATTCAACGTCATCTCATTTGCGAACACCATGGAGTAATCCTCGGGGTGACACACCTGGATGAACTGACCGGAATGATTGACCAGATCCATCAGATTGTAGGCATCGGTCTCCTGTCCGATGCATGATTTCTTCGCATTATTCTTCTCGCACAATATCTCCTGCGACGAGATGAGGAGGTCCCGGAATGCCTCCTCACTCATTGGCTGATAGAAATAATAGCCCTGAATATAGTCACAGCCATTCCTTCTGAGAAAGTCCACCTGATGTTCGGTCTCCACTCCCTCTGCCACAACTGATACCCCGGCTTTATGGCAAACATCAATGATTGCGGTTATGATACTGCGCGTCGTCGGCTGGTTTTCGATCTGCTCGATAAATGCCTTATCAATCTTGATGATATCGATGGGAATATCTCCGATCATCCCGAGCGAGGAATATCCGGTCCCGAAATCATCGACGAGGATACTTGACCCGTTCTTTCGGAACTGGGAGAGAAAATACGCACAGTTCTCTTTCAGAACTGCCACTGACGTTTCCGTCACCTCATAATTGATCATACCCTTCGGAATCCTGTTCTGAATTCCAAATCCGAAGATATCGTTCATCATCTGATCGTTATAAAAATCCTGCCGCGACAGATTGATAGAGACGGGAACGTATTTCAATCCCATCTTCTGCATAGATTCCTGAAATTGATATACCTTTTTCAATACAAAATGATCGAGCTGAGAGATCATCCCGTTTTTTTCCAGGGCGGGAATAAATTCGCCCGGCGATACGACTCCCATTTCCGGATGCTTCCAGCGGATCAGCGCTTCTGCGGAACAGATCCTGACATCCGAACAGCGAACCAGCGGCTGGAAATAAACCTTCAGCTCGTTCTCCTGCATACTGTTCTGAAAAGAGGATAAGATGCCCGCCCTGTTTACATAGATCTTCTGCATATTGGAATCAAAAATCGCAAAGTTGCCCGTCTCCCTCTGGTCTGCAGCTTCCTTTGCCAGAATGGCCCGATCTATCATCTTTGTGACAGAATCATTAGCGGACTCAATCGCGTAGATTCCGCAGCGCAGATGTAAATGAACATTCTGAGCTCCGTTTGTCCACTTGAGGTTCAGAATTTCCTCCAGACGGTTCAGGTCCAGGAGATTCTTGCGAACCAGAAAGATGAACCAGTCTGATTCCAGCCTTGCGGAAACAACGGGATTTAGCCAGCTGTTCGTCAGTGTTTCAAAGATATACACCAGGATCTGATCTCCGCATACGATCCCGAAAATATCATTCAGTGCCTTGAAATTCCGCAGGTCAAAGACAATCATGGCATAATCGCAGGGATTGTCTCTGGAAAACAGTTCTTCTGTCTCACGGATAAACCCCTTGCGGGAAAATCCATCAATCACGGAATCGTAATATTCATGCTCCAGAAGACGCGTCAGCTCTGAGCGGGTCTGGGGCAGACGTGCGGATACCATTTCACTTTCGCCCACAGTACTCAATACAAGCGCATGTCCGGTGCTTCCGTCTTCGAGCACCATCTCCACAGCGTCAACCGTCTCATAAATGCCCCGAATCGGATCCAGGTAGGTCTGTGGTCCGTTGACATGATTTGCTACAGGACACGGCGGGCATGGCGTATCCAGATTCATAAGACACTTATAGCACTTTTTCCCCTTTTCCAGCTGCGGGTAAAGCTCCAGAATCGTTTCATTGCAGCTTACAATATTATAATCTCTGTCGATGACATATACACCGGAAGACTTATCACTCATAGTATTCTTGATCCAACCTGATTGTTATTTGCGAGAAAGACCCGGGAATCCTGTCGCAGATTACGACCGCGCTTTCTATCTATAAGTTAACAGTATAACATACTTATTTTTATCATGGTAATAGTTTTGTTGCCTTCCCCTGGTGCATAATCTCTGCTATCAATGACTTCAAATTGACATATGATAAAACCGATGATACTATACTTTTATAAATTGCTGATATGTAATTATTTAGCATAACATGATCATTTGAAAGAAAATGTCTGATAACAATGGACAATGAGTTAAAAAAAACACAGCTTCGTACCATCATTCTTTTTTCAACGCTGATTCTTGTAATTACGTTATATATCATCTTGCTTCTTACGGGAAGATCTAACATTTTCATGCGCGAAAATGCGGCCAGTCTGGTCAGCGCGAGCAACCGCCAGATGGAACTGAATATTGATTCCTATCTGAACAAGGTTCAAAAAGCTTCCGCGCTGCTTTTTTCCAGCAATACCAATTATACCTATGATTCCTCTGACAAAAACGCAGATCCCTACACACAGCTCCAGATTTCCAATCAGATCAATGACGACATCACAGATCTGAGTCTGTTGGATAACTACGCCGATTTTGCGATCATCTACCAGAACGACGAAGTCATCGGATCACTCTCCAAAATCACGAAAAACATGTATGCAAACGGCGGAATGTATGATGCCTTCTACAGCATTCTCAAACAGAACGACGAGCGAGGCACCTGGTATTTCGGATTAAACGGCGATACGGAGCATATCTATTTCTTCGAGCGTTTCAATTCCTACAGCATCATCCTGATCTCCTTCTACTCCCGCGAGCTGAAAAGTGTCTTTCAGATTCCGGAACAGCTCAACGGCATGGAGGTTTCCCTGGTAAACGAAGAGAACCAGATTCTCTATTCGAACGATAGTGACAAAATCGGCGCAAAGCTTTCGGCTGCTACCGTTTCATACCTCGGCAAGCTCAGAAACGGAAGCGTAATGTCGGACACAGCCTTGATCACCACGGATGAGTGCAGTAACGGATGGCGCGTCGTCTGCACCGTACCTTTGCGTCTGATTATCCAGGACAACACCCGTTTCATGGAAAGCACAATTCTGGTGATCCTGATCGTCGTCGCCGTCATCCTCATTTTCGGTATTATCGAAACCAGCCGGATCAATGTATCCGCGAATCACTATGTCGATTCCCTGCAGCAGGAAGCGCAGCATGACCGCATGACCGGTCTGTACAACAGCGAAGAATTTCACCGCATGGCAAATCGCTTCATTAAAGAAATGCCTTCGGGAAGAACCATGAGTTTTTCCATCTTTGATCTGGACAACTTCAAATCCATAAACGATCAGCACGGCCACCTGGAAGGCGATACGGTCCTGCGCCGCTTTTCCACGCTCCTGTCCGACACCTTCGGATCAGAATTTACGCTCGCAAGACTCGGCGGCGACGAGTTCGGCGTGTTCGGCTGCATGGATATCCCGGATGAGGAGAGTTCCAGGGTCGAGCTCGCGAACTACCTCGATGCCCTTCGGACTCGTTTCAATGAGACTCTCGGCACCGACTATTCCACCGACAGCCTCTCCTTCTGCAGCGGAACATCCTTCGTTCACGAAGACGACCAGGACTTTGAAAAGGTTTTCCAAAGAGCTGACAAGCTTCTCTACAAGGGAAAAAAGAGCGATAAAGCGCAAGACTACATAGATGAATACATGGATGGCAAGGGAAGTGATGAGATATGAGGAGATCAGGAAAAAAACACAATGTGGCGCGTTTTATTATCGCTATTCTCCTGTTCGTGTTTTTCTTTGGCTTTAACTATTATTACGTTGTCATTAAACCAGAAAACCACACCGTTCCCACGGATACGACAAAGGATACCATCATCAGCTTCAGCTGGTGGGGAAATGACGACAGACATCTGTATACCCTGACAGGTATCGACGCTTTTGAAGAGAAATATCCGAATATCGAAGTAAACTGCTCCTATAATGTATGGAATGGCTATGAGCGGCGCAACCGCGTTTACATGCTTTCGGGAAAGTCTCCCGATGTCATGCAGATCAATTACAACTGGATCCGCGAGTACTCCGCCGACGGTTCCGGCTACTATGACCTGAATAAGGTCTCGGATTACATCGATCTCAAGGCCTACAGCAAAAAGGATCTGAGCTACGGGACATCGAACGGCGTGCTGAACGCTGTCCCGATCGCTTACAATGCCGTTGTCTTCTACTACAATCAGGACATTCTGGATCAATATGGATTAAAGGTGCCTGAGACATGGGATGATCTGTTCACGGCAGCATCCGTCATGAACAAAGACGGCCGCTACCCGCTTCACCTGAGCGACAAGCATCTTTTTCTCTCCGTTCTTGCGCACTATGAACAGACCTCCGGACAGACCCTTTTCGACGAAGACGGAAAATATACCGGCGATACCGACACTGCTGCCGAGCTGCTGAAATTTTACAAGGATCTTTTCGACAGACAGGTGATCTGTCTCGACGGCAAGAGCACCGACACGGATTTCAGCAACGGAACCTGTGCAGGTGTTGGAATCTGGGCAAGCGATGCCGCGAATTACTGTACACAGCTCGAGGACAAAGGAGGTTCTCCCGTGCTGTCCACGCCTCCCCGTACCTCCGATAACGACGCGCTCTATGGATGGTATGTAAAACCGGCCACCATGTATGCCATCAGCAAAAACACGCCCTATCCCAAAGAATCTGCCGAGCTTTTGAACTTTCTGGTCAATGACAAAGACATGGTTCTCCTGCAGGGCACAGAGAAGGGAATTCCCGTAAGTTCTCAGGCGCGCCGAATTCTCAGGGAAAAGGATGCCATGAATAATTACGATGCAGAAGCCGGAAACTATGTATACAGTAACCTTGACCGTTTTGAGACGATGGTTCCGTCAAATGAAAACTCAGATATCATCGATGCCTTCTGTGATGAAGCAGCCAGATATGTGTACGGCATTGCGGATCTGAATACCTGCTCCCAGGAGCTTGTCGACAGATGGACGGATACGCTTCATTCGTAATATGGGACTTATCCCGCTTCCTATCAGCTTTAACATCTCCCAGTTTTATTCCAATGTACCAAAGCGTACCCGTCACCCTGAACGTGATCTACGATAAATGCGCCGACGATGCTTTGCTCCAACTCTGTGACATATAATTCTTCCATCCTTATAGCATGCAATATATCCGATAAAACAGGATAAACACCCTTTTCCCATCGGATCGGATATGTCGCATTTTTCATATCATCAATCAACGTTTCATAAAAATCCAGGACATATTGTCCTTCTCTGAATGCTGCTTTCTAATCGTAATCATGATGTACCTCAACGGATGGATGCGCCTAAGTGAAATGCTTCTGTATTAAAGGCAATGTTATGAATGTCTAAATCGTCGGTATGCTCAAGTACTACATTGCCAATATTAACCCAATCCAGCCGTGTCATCAAATAGTCAAAATGCATGAGCAGCTGTTCCGGATGGCTTCCACCGGCAGCAACTAAAAGTGCCCCACTCTTATGGTTTCCGTGCAATACATCCTGATGACATTCGGCTAAAGCCCACAGGCGGTCCATAGCATTTTTAAGAAGCCCGCTGTAAGACCAGAAAAAAAGTGGCGTTGCTAATACGATGATATCAGATTTTCTGTACTGGACATAAATCTTGTCCATGTCATCAGACTGTGTACAAGGCGATTCTGGATTTTTTCCACCATGCAGACATCCAATGCAGGGGTGAATGTTCATTTTTCGCAATTCCATCACCGTGACTTCATGCCCTCGTGATTCGGCCCCCGCTTTGAAAGATTGGATTAACGAATCGGTAAATGCACGAGAACGCGATGAGCCGTTTAGAACCATAATTCTTTTCATAAGACGTTGTCCTTCTATTACAAATAAATCTGCAGCTTTTTTGAGACCAATGCCATAAGCACTAAGGCTATAGTAATTAACCTTTTAAAGAATATGAAAAGCCCTCCCGGAAAACGCTCCGCCATATCCCGGATCAGTTCCTTAACCGTCTCATCTGTCAGATAGTGCAATACCCCGGCGGCAAGAAATACAATTCCTTTTTCCTTATCAAACGGAACCTCGTCAAACCATCTGTGGTCTGTAATGTCACATGCAACATTCTCCTTATGATCTCCGGTTGGGATGTACTTTTCCCGACATTTGATAACATCCGAAAAGTCCACATTGACCCACGGATTATCTTCAATCTTCAAAATACATTCATACGCCGATCAAATATTACTTTACAGATGTCGGGCTCCGAAATGCCAGGCTTGGATTCCGGCAGATTGAAGAAACGCATCTGATGGAAAATG
>OMUU01000108.1 GCA_900314295.1 uncultured Lachnospiraceae bacterium
AGACAGACTCGTCGCGCGCTTCGCGTGCGACAAGTCTGTCTGCGTTTTTGAACAGCTTATTTATCTATATCTGCCACTCAATCTCCATCAGACTTATCCGGCAGGAATGGCTTGACAGCATCTGCAAGAGAGTGAATATTTCTGGTCTGGATCAGGATCTTTCCACTTCCGGTAAACTTATTAACCAGACCCTCACCCGTTGTGAAGCCGAACGTACCGGAAGCTACCTCGATGCTGTAATTCAGACTTGCATCCCACGCTACAACATGCTCATTGTCAATGGTGATCGGCTTCGCAGGTGTGCACTCCAGCTCAACAAGATCGCCGAATGCGCTGATCAGCAGATCTCCCTGTCCTTCTGTCTCCATAACAAACAGCCCGCCGGAGCCTCCGAATATAGCCTGACTGATATTCTGCTTCTGCATCTTGTAGTTTACGGAATCATCACAGGCAAAGAATGCACCATCATTCAGGCGATACTGCTTTGCTCCAACCTCAAGCTTTGCAATCTTTCCGGGTACAGAGGGCGCAATTGCAACAACGCCATCCGGAGCCGTACCAACAACCTGAGTAATAAACATACTTTCATTGCTGACAAGACTTCTTCCGATTGCACCGAGAAGACCGCCAAGTCCCTTCTTGCTGCTGTTCAGCTTTCCCTCAAGCTTTACATCCTGCATATAAACCATTGCACCGTTTTCAATTTTAGCAACCTCACCATTTCCAAGGTGAATTTTTGCCAACTGCGATCCCGCATCACCAACTAATTCCAGATTCATTTTGTTACCTCCTTGTTAATAAGCTTTTCTGTTTTTGTTTATTGTTATTCTAAAATATCTGTAGTCTCATACATATATAGGAAGGATCCATCGCTAAGTATTTCATCCTTCATGGTCTTTTCTCTCCTTACACTGCTGTTCCTGCACACCGGACTCTTCACGATTTCTACGTGTGAATTCCTTGAACTCTTCCTCAAATTTTTGGTCTGCGACATGGTCCAGTTTGCGAAGAAGCAGAAAAAGTAAAAAATTAACAATAATCAGAACGACGCCCAGCTCAGAGCCTCCTGAAAACAATGCAATCACACCGAGCAGAAAAAGCAGGATAACCAGGACGTAGAAAAGCATTTTCAAACCGATCATGACGTCTTCCCACAGGATACAAGCTGTCTGCCAAAGCTTTTTCAGAACCTTTTTCATGATTACCTCCCGGCATCCGTCTACTCGTTCGCCCCCTGTTCTTCCCCTTTCCACCCTTCCACAATGGAAAAAAGGTAATGATCATAGGCCCTTTTTGCGGCGAAAAATCCCTGTCGGTGAATATGAACCTGTTCGCCGTCCTGCATGACAAAGGTCAGCAGCTCCCGGTCTATCCCGTGAATCTTCGAGAGATTAACCAGAAAACTCTTATGACAGCGGAAAAAATATTTCTCCGGAAATTTGCCCATCTCGTCATCCAGTTTTCCGCGGAAGACCAGTTCGTCTCCGTCATCCATATGCAGACAGACGTTTTTTCCTCTCTGTTCTGCGAAGAGAATACAGTCAAAAGGCACCCGTATCCTCTTGCCTCCTGATTCACCTTCAAAATGGGGCTCAGATTCTTTCTTATGAATAACATCCTGGATCAGATCCCGGATATCATCTTCTTTTACAGGCTTCTCCAGATAACGGGCGGCACGAAGACGATAGGATTCCAGCGCAAAATCCTGACTGGTTGTGGCAATCGCTGCCATCACGCGTGTATCCTTCCTGCGGATCTGCTCCAGAGCGTCAATTCCAGTCATCTTTCCCAGATAGATGTCAAGGATCAGAAGGTCGAATTTTCCGGGAAAAAAATGATCCAGCAAATCTTCAGCGCTTTCAAACGCCTCCGCTGTCACTTTTTCCGCAGAATCCGTCACCATACCCAGAAGCCGGATACGTGATTCCTTATCATCTTCACATATACCCACCCGAAGCTGCTCCATGTGTCAACCGTTCCTTTCCAAAACTGTTATGCACGCAGACAGCCAAGCCTGCTACCTCTAATATTACACGCTGCTTCCTACCGCGCCAAGTCCGCTTACCACAGCACCTACAACAAACGCCGCAACAATAATGCCGATAATACCCGCAATCACGGTGATAATAGAAATAATAAAGCCAACCTTGCGAATCGCCTCATCGTTACCTTCCTTCTTAGCTTTACCGGAAAGTACGATTCCAACGATTCCGAGAATAACGGAAACAATGGCAGAGTAACCAAAGAAGCAGAAAATAAATCCTGCAATGCTGCAAACTAAACTCGCAATGGCCTTTCCGTGAGCGGGTGCATTCTTGTTCATGATTATTTCTCCTTATATTTTAGCTTAATATGAATTGCCTGATGATCAAAGTCCTAATGCATTCAGTTCTTCAACTGTGATGTCGATCAGCTTCTCTGCCGCCTTTGTATTCTTGCTGGCAACGCCTCGAAGTCCCAGAAGTCCCCCGGTAAGATCATTTAATGCCATATTAACGGCAGCGTTGCCCGCTCCTGCGATCTCCTGTTTAGAGAGCTGGAATTTGCTCGCTTTCTTTTTGCCGACGCCTAATACCGGAACGATCCAGATCTGATTTCTGCGATCCAGTGGCGGGAATGTGACGATGGTGCTGAACCCATGCTTTGTCAATGCCGGTGTTCCCGCGGAAAAGCTCTTATCCTTAATCGCATCATAGAACTCCTCAATGGTGTACTCATTCTTCGTCTTCACTGTCTTGACTTTTACTCCGAACATCTTTGTAACCTCCTCATAACAATTATTATTGGAAACGCTTTGATTCGTTTAAAGGAATTTCCATATTCCTTTGCTGCGCCCCTGTCTTTTTGGTTCGATTTTATTATGTCAAAGTTAACCAGCTCTCGGTAGTACAGAAAATCGGAGGCAGACGGAATAATTGGCTCTTGATCATTATCATAATGCATGATAAACTGATAATTTTTCGTTATCTTCTTTGCGGTTATGTATTCAGAATTATTGTTCTTCTAAACAGTTCTTGACACAAAGTATTATATGCGTGTTTACAATATATAAACCATAACACGCAGCTCCGCTTTAAAGCGCATCTTTTTCATTTTGTCAAGTACCAATTTTGAAACAAATGGTCGATAAGCTGTACTTTTTTCCATTCCTCTACTCCTGCATAATATGCTTAAAGATGTTGCAGACAGTACATCATCCTTCTTACAAACGAAGATGATGAGGCTTTTAAACGGTGAAATGAAACAGATCCTAAAGCCCCTTGTCCTACAACAAAACTAAAAAATCAGGGAATAATCCCGCAATATCAGGAGGAAAAGATTATGAAAAACAAACTTGTCGCTATTCTTGTAACTGGTGTACTTTCCTGTTCCGTACTCGCCGGATGTGGATCCGGCAGCAATGCTTCCAGCGCATCTGCCAGCTCCAGCAGCTATACAGAGGACGCAAGCAGCTATGCAGATTCCAGCAGCTATGAAGATGTTTCCAGTGACTCCGTTGTTTCTGCGAGCGCTTCTGTCGACACTGCAAGCACTTCCTCAGACGGCACCTTCTCTCTTGGCGATATTACCTCTGATATGATTCAGACTGGTCTGTACGCAAAGGATGACAACGGAAATGAGCTTGTATTCGCTCTGTTCCAGGGACCGGATACAAATAATTACGTAGCGCTCATCACTGTCGATACAGACGGTACCGGAGACGTTCTCTGCGGACAGTACACCGCAACCCAGAAGGAATCCGGAGATGACGGAATTACATGGACGGTACTGGACGGAACAGATGCATATACCGGCAAAAGCTTCAGCATCGGTTGTGTTGAGGGAGACGACGGCTCTGCAGCCTTCTATGACCAGAACGGCACTACCTACACGGCAGAGTACCTGGATGCAGATCAGACCATCACTTACTTTGGCACTGCAGTCGGTTTACTTGCGGCAAATGGGCAGTAAAAAATCAGATCCTTGTAGCGTCTAACCGACACCGGGAAGACAAGATGCAAAAAAGAGAGCCCCAGTCGGGCTCTCTTTTTTTATTGAATAGGAAACACAATTACACTGGCTTCCGGATGGTAATTACTGTTCATTTATGTCGGCACATACAAACTGGAATTTATCTTTCTCTTTTATGTCTTTCGATCAGTAAAAGGATAAACATGCCTGACCATATAACCCATGCGATCAATGTTCCCTTTATAGGAAAAACGAAGTCAATAACAGCTCCAATGAAAAAGGGAATTGGCCATAGCATCATATGCTTTCCGTAATCCTTACACATTTTCTTCTCATCATACTTTTTGCGTTCTTCAGCGGACTTCATATTGTAGCCTGTTAAGAAGTTCGCTGCTT
>OMUU01000103.1 GCA_900314295.1 uncultured Lachnospiraceae bacterium
TTTGCCTGAGCATTACTGGCTGTTAAAAGTTTTATCCGTGACTTTTTCATAAAGTGGATAGCGAGGACTGTCTGACGAAGGCGCTTGCGCCTGAGGAGTTCCGCAGCTTTATAAAAACAGGATAAAACTTTGTTACAGCCAGTTTGCGAATGGCAACAGGACTGTAAAATCCTTGCCGTACATAGTTGGAGTGAACAGTAACAAGGGCTTTTCTAATCACTGAGGCAGCTGAGCTATACGGATTAGCATCTCTGCGGTCTTCTCCATCTCCTGCACACTCGCATACTCAAACCGGCTGTGGTAGTTGTAACCTCCGGTACACAGATTCGGGCACGGAATGCCGCGGAAACAAAGTGCCGCGCCATCTGTCCCACCGCGGATAGGGCTTGTGACGCACTCTTCTCCCATATCCGACAGAACTTTCTGCACACGCACGACCAGATCCATATGATCCTTCATCACTTCCGCCATATTGTAGTACTGATCCCGTATCGACGCGTTGACCGTTCCCTCCCCGTATTTTTGATTCAGGTACGCCGCAATCGAGCGAATCGTTTCCTTACGTGCCTCGAACCGTTTCCGGTCATGATCCCGGATAATGTACTGAAGATTTGTCTGTTCGACACCGCCCTCCATCCGGTCGAGATGGTAAAAGCCCTCATATCCCTCTGTGTGCTCCGGAGTTTCAGCCGGCGGCAGCATGGAGGCAAATTCCATCGCGATCAGGCAGGCATTTTTCATCTGGTTTTTCGCGCTTCCCGGGTGAACACTCTTGCCGCAGATCTTAACCCTCGCCTCCGCCGCATTGAAGCACTCATATTCGATGACACCGAAGGTTCCGCCGTCTACGGTATATGCCTCCTTCGCCCCGAAGTGCTCCGTGTCAAAATGCTCTGTACCTCGTCCGGTTTCCTCATCCGGCGTAAACGCAATGCGTATCTCCCGGTGCGGTTTCTCCGGATGATCATGAAAATACTGCACAAGGTTCATGATCTCCGCGATTCCCGCCTTGTCGTCCGCACCCAGCAGTGTCGTCCCGTCTGTTGCTATAAGATCCTCCCCGCGATGTCTTGTGAGCTCCGGAAAATCTTCTTCTTTTAATAGCTCGTCCGAGCCCTGGTAATTTTGAATGATTCTCGGCTTCACTCCGCTTCCGCTAACCTCCGGCGACGTATCGAGATGAGCGATGAATCCCAGTGGCGGCATTGACTCAAAACTCTCTCCATGCGAAGCAATGGATGCGTAGACATAGCAGTGTTCCCGGTCATAATCCGTCCGGGCGCCCAGACCTTTCAGTTCTTTTTCAAGAAGCTCTGCGAGAGTCCTTTGCTTCGCCGTTGTCGGCTGATCTGTCGCATCCTCATCGGACTGCGTATCAATCTGAACGTAATTGAGAAAACGATGAATTAAGTCTTTATTCTCCAACACGCTGATTTCCTTCCTTTCTGTTGATCATAAATCAATCAGTAGCTTATACAGTTTGTGACACAAAGTATTATACTGAAAACGAGCATTCAGCGCCAGTGCGGCAAATACACCATTCCATTTTGCCTATAAGAATACACGTCCAACGAGAAGGAGGATTCAAATGAAAATTGTAACTGCTATAGATTCATTTAAAGGAAGCATGACCTCGATTGAAGCCGGAGAAGCTTTTGCACAGGGCTTTCATCGGGTGTATCCCGACGCAGAGATCGCTGTTCGGCCACTTGCGGACGGCGGAGAAGGAACCGTAGAGGCACTGACGGATGGTATGAATGGGAGTCGGGAACATGTCACGGTCTCCGGTCCCCTCGGAGAACCGGTCGATTGTCAGTATGGCATTATCCGCGATTCCATGACTGCTGTGATTGAAATGAGCGGAGCGGCAGGTATTACCCTGATTCCGAGAGCGGAGCTGAACCCACTGAAGACAACAACCTACGGAGTCGGAGAAGTGATCGCAGATTCCATTCGAAAGGGCTGCCGCAGGTTTATTATCGGAATCGGCGGGAGCGCGACGAATGACGGAGGAGTCGGTATGCTCCAGGCACTCGGATTTTCTTTCCTGGACGCTGACGGCACACAAATTTCCCCCGGTGCCGAAGGACTTCGGAATCTTCATTCGATATCAGAAGAAAACGCCCTTCCGGAGCTCTCAGAATGCACCTTCCGGATTGCCTGTGATGTTACAAATCCGCTATGCGGCACCAATGGCAGCAGCGCCGTCTTTGGTCCTCAAAAGGGAGCCACACCGGCAGAAGTCAGAGATATGGACCGATGGCTTTTCCAATACGCGCGGCTTTCACGTGACCTTCACCCGAATGCCGATCCGGATTTTCCGGGAACCGGTGCCGCCGGCGGTATGGGATTCGCCTTCCGCACCTTCCTTCATTCAGAACTTCAGTCCGGCATCCGCATTGTGCTGGAAGAAACACATCTCGAATCCTATCTCGCAGATGCGGATCTGGTGATCACAGGAGAAGGCCGACTTGATTCGCAGACCGCCATGGGAAAAGTCCCGATCGGAGTCGCCAACCTTGCCAAGGCTCACGGAAAACCCGTTATTGCCTTTGCCGGGAGCGTCACAGAGGATGCCTGTACATGCAACGAATGCGGAATTGACGCCTATTTCCCGATTGTTCGCGGCGTGACTACCCTTGAGGAAGCCTGCGAGACCGAAAACGCGAAGAAAAATATGTCGGCTGCAGCCGAGCAGGTGGCGAGGGTGATGAAACTACAGATAAAAGGTTTTTGATCCTTACTTAGGTCGGCGGGCTCATCGACTCCGGTAAAAATATATGAGAGAAAATAAGTATATTCCTCTACTTCTTACGGTGGTATTCTTATCCGTAGTAAGGCAGCTGTAAAAATTCAAAAGGATACAAGGAGGTATCTGTTCCATATACGGACAGATACCTTTTTCTGTCATACAAAGTCTTCCCGAAATCAAGATATGCTGAAAGGAGAATTAGCAATGCGAAAGGTAACTCTTGCGGCGACGCAGTTCGCCTGCTCATGGAATGCGGAGGAAACGCTGGATAAAGCAGAAAAAATCGTACGGGATGCCGCTGCGGCCGGGGCCAATGTCATCCTGCTTCAGGAGCTTTTTGAACGCCCCTATTTCTGCAAGACGCATAAATACGAATATCTGCACCTCGCAACAAAAATGGAGGATAACCCGGCGGTAAAGCGCTTTCAGAGCGTTGCAAAGGAATTGCACGTCGTTCTTCCCATTTGCTTCTATGAAGACGCCGGAAACCTCGCTTTCAACTGCGTGGCCATGATTGACGCAGACGGAACGATTCTCGGGAAATATCGCAAGACGCATATTCCGGACGGCGTTCCGTATGCGGAGAAGTTTTATTTTGCGCCGGGAGACACCGGATTCCGGGTATGGAACACTCAGTTTGGTAAAATTGGCGTCGGCATCTGCTGGGATCAATGGTTCCCGGAAGCTGCCCGCTGCATGGCGCTGATGGGCGCAGAAATTCTGCTCTACCCGACTGCCATCGGAAGCGAGCCGGATCTCGGCATTGATTCCATGCCACACTGGAGAAACTGCATGCAGGGTCACGCCGCCGCCAACATCATGCCCCTTGTCGCCTCAAACCGGGTGGGCTATGAGGAACAGGATTACACCAACATCACTTTCTATGGTTCCTCCTTTATCGCGGGACCGGACGGAGAAATCGCTGCTCAGGCTGACCGGGAAAGCGAGACCTTCGTGACCCATGAATTCGATCTGGACGCTGTCGCTTCCATGCGCCGCGAATGGGGTGTCTTCCGCGACCGCCGTCCCGAGATGTACGGAGAGCTCCTTACCATGGGCGAAACCGGAAAGGATGAGCGGTAACACAATCGTTTCTGTTCCATGATCCTATGAGGCCGTCACATCAGGGGTGTGACGGCTTCATACTCTAAACGAGATAAAACACGCTGCGCGAGTTTTATCTCGCTATCGCGACGCTCGCATAAATTGAAAGGGACCGCCGCACGAAATTGTACGACAGCCCCTTATGAGAAAATCCATCACGAATCCGTCACAGCACTGACCCCGTCATCGTTATACAATTCATACTCCTCCGGAAGTCCGCCGTTACAGATGTAGCGAATCGTGCTGTAGTCCAGAGAAGCGGTATTTGCCGCCGGTCGGCAGAGTGGAAGCACATGCCCTTTCCGGATGAAAATCAGAACCTCTCCGAGTTCTGCCTTTACATAGTGATCACCCTTCGGAAGACAAATCTCATCGTAATCCTCCCAGCTCCTCATTCGTAACAGCTTCATATCCTCCGGCAGATAGACATAGCGCCCCGTAGCATTCTGCCGGTATACCGGCGCGATCATCACGCTCTCCCCGACGAGCAGCTGATCCTCTGTTTCCACCGCTCTCCTGTCGTCCGGCCATAGGAAGGCGAGCGGCATCATGTACATGCCATCGCGAAGCGCCGCCTTCATAAATTCACTGTAAATGTACGGAAGAAGCGCATACCTCAGTTCGACAATCGGACGGAACCGCTCCGGATGTGCAAACGCGCTAAGTTCCTGAAAGCGGTTTCCTTTCGCATTGTGATTCCGGTACAGCGGGGTAAAAAGTGCCATCTCCAGCCACCGCATCATCAAATCCTCTGTCGTGTCGTCCCCGAAGCCTCCCATATCGGATCCGGAATACAGGAATCCGCAAAGGTTGAGCCCGACCATCTGCTGCATGCTGAGCAAGAGATGATTCCACCAGCTTCTGTTGTCACCGGTCCAGACGCCGCCGTAGCGATGCATTCCGATGTAGGACGCTCTGGAAAACAGAAGGATCCTCCGATCCGGGCACAGCGTCCGGAATGCCTCCCCCGCCGCCCGCGTCATGAAGTAACCATACAGGTTGTGCAGCTTATCATGCCGATAGGTTTTTCCCTTATACACATGGTAGAAGCTCTTGTAATCCCCCGGATTATTTGAAAGGCCTCCGATCAGCGCTGTCAGCTCAAAGAAGGAGTCAATATCCAGGTTCTGTCCTTTCAGCTCTTCCAGGCGGCGAAATACTTCATCCAGATGCTTCTCCGTGTAGAAGATCGCAGGCTCATTCATGTCATTCCAGAATCCGTCGACGCCCTGATCCAGCAGAAAACGGTAATGTTCTCCGAACCACTTCCTCGTCTCCGGCTTCATAAAGTCCGGAAAATGAACCTTGCCCGGCCAGACCGCGGCCACCAGGTCATTCCCATCCTCGTCTTTGACAAAATAGTTGCCCTTTCTGCCTTCCTCGCAGATATCATAGTCCTCCTCCATCTTGACGCCTGCATCAATGATTGGCACCAGATGGATTCCCCTGCTCTTCATCTTTGCGCAGAAATCCGCAAAATCCGGAAAGGCCTGCGCATCCACTGTGAAGTCCTTGTAATGGTCCATGTAATCAATATCAAGGTAGATACTGTCCAGTGGAATGCCCACCTCCTGATAGCGGTCAGCGACTGTCTCCACCTCTTTCTCCGTCCGGTAGCTCCAACGGCTCTGCCCGAATCCGAACGCCCACTTCGGCGGGGTGTAGCTCCTGCCCACCAGATGTCGGAATTCATGAGCAATGCCCGGAAGCGTGGAGTCCTCTACCAGATAGAGATTTGCGTCAAAATCATCAAAGCGAATCTCCAGCATATCCGGGTCTGTATATCCCAGATCAAACGTGACTTTCCCCGGTGTATCCACATAGAGTCCAAACGCGCGGCGAGGGGAAAAGACAAGGATGAAATTCTGAGAGGCATAAAGGGAATGCTTACCCTCCGTATGCATATAGTCATCCGTATTGTTGCTGATGTACAGCCAGTTCCTCTTGTTCATCCCCCGGACGGTTTCTCCGAGCCCGTAGATGACGTCCTCCCTGTCCATCCGGCAGCGGATCGCCTTAGCATCCGGATCCGATGAGAATCCCGGAATCTCTCCGCCCTCTACCGGTATATTCATCACAACAGAATCGGTCTCAATCGGATTGCCGATCACATAATGTCTAATCATCTTACCTGCCTCACCTGTAATTTTCTTTCAGAATGGACCTGAGAAAAGCATCCGCCAGCTCCGGCCATACGGAAACCTCCGCCACAGGTGTTCCCGGCGCATGGGCTTCCCCGCAAAACATATTCAGAAGCTCGGAACGGACAGGCTCCGGAACAGGAATTGCACCATCCTTCACTCTATTGATCACACGCATTGTCTGGTCCAATGTATAAGGTTCTCCGTAGCTTCCGGATGCCCACACCTCATTGGAAAGAGACAGGCCATGCTGCCCATGAGAAAAGACATGATGTGCGAACGGAACCCCTGCTCTCCTGAGCGCATCTGCAAACAGATAACTGTTCTCCACCGGTACAGCCTCATCCGTTGCGGTCTGCCAGATAAAACATGGCGGTGTCTTGTCGTCCACCTGTTTTTCCAGCGAATAATAGTCCAGTTCATTCTGCGGTGCCTTCTCTCCGAGCAGAGCGGTAAACGAATCCCGATGTGCATATTTACCGCTTGTAATGACAGGGTAGGAAAGAATTGCCGCGGCAGGCCGGATCTTGCCGTGCACACAGCACGTGGCTGTCAGATGTGCTCCGGCCGAGAACCCGCACAGGATGATTTGTTTGGCATCGACATGGAGTTCCTCCGCATGCTCTGACAGATATCGAAGCGCACGTTCCAGATCCTTCAGGGGAAGTTCCTTCAGCGGCGCAATTCCCAGAAGATTTGTGGTATATGTCAGAACCGCCGCATGATATCCCAGCTGACAGAATCTTTTCGCTACGATCTCCCCCTCTGTCGGTGAAACCACCCGATATCCTCCGCCCGGTATCACCAGAACAAGCGGCAGATTACCGGCTGCGTTTTCTCTGAGGTACAGCGTCAATGTCGGAACAAAACCAAATGCTCCCGCATACAGATACTCTTCTTCTTTATATAATTTGATTTGATTCACTTTCTATTCATCCTCCCTGTAGAAGCCTTATCCCCGAATCTTTTAATTTTTCATAGGAAGTTCGATTGCATACCTGTCTATATCCTCTCTCAAATACGGATTCATATCCTGATCATACATGAAAAGATCTATGGTCTTTATTGTAGGAATACTGGCAATTTCCTCCCGCAGCCCTTCCAGATCTCGTCCGCCCTTAATGACGATATCTATATCACTTGTCGGCCGCGCAGTTCCTGCAGCGTAGGATCCGAATAGATATACATGGTCAACATCATGTTTTCTGCAAATCTTTACAACACAGTTCAAGATTTCATCTAAACCAAGGTTAAAGGAATCTATTTTTTTTTGCAGATCCGGGCTGATCATAGCTTATCATCCTTCTCCATCTGATCCATATATCTTGCAGCGATGTCTCGAAAATGCTCAAATACCGGGAGATACAGCTCGACGATTTTATTTGCGGCATTTCTTGCCAGACTTCCATCGTAATCATGTGTGAGCTCATTTCGGTCCAGAAGCATTTTCATCCAGATGTCTCCGGAAATTATTCCCAGCTGCGCCGCCATCCGCAGTGTCTCTCTGGGTGAACCACTGGCAAAGCTGCTAATCTTATGATAACCGACAATAATATCCTTCATCACTTTCCACGAGATGTCAAAAGTCAAGCAGAACTTCTGCACCGTTCCACTGATCACAAAATCGTCCGTCAAATCCCGTTTTCTGGCCTCTTCCAATGAAGACAGACTGCACTGAAAGCTTTTATACCGATTCAAGTATCTCTTCTGCTCCATCCTTATTACTCCCATGCTGAAATCAGATCCAATCCTTACGAAGACATTCACACCTTTGCTATTCTTCAGTATATCACATATAGCTTCGTGGGGACGCAAGACATTTTCGCCGTGCTTTCCGGCAATTTTACGATACCACTCCCGGTGAATACAGACGCCGTTGAATATACTTTTATCTGTCCGGGCTTTTACATAAAGGCCGCCGCACACTCATGATAAAATCAACGAGTGTGCGGCGGCTATTCACCAGCTGTTCATCAGGTCTCCACAAGCACCTTTACATCCCAGTCCTTCAATTCAATTTTCTCTCCGGGGGCATACGTTCTGCCGCTGATCAGATCCGTCACTGCACCATATGGGTTATGGATGGTCTCCGGATTTTCCGAATAGTACAGAAGATAGTGAACCGTCTGTTCTTTCGCATTCACCCCGCTCCGCAGGATTACCGGCCATGTATATTGCTCCGTATTCCCCGTCTCCTTATCTTCATAATGAGGCAGCCATAAGCCTGCATCCGCAGACGCGCGGACAAGAACCTGTCTCAGCTCCTCCGGATCCGTATGGCAGCCGATGTAGTACGCCATTCCCTTTCCGAACCGATTTTTCGTAATGCCCGCATAGATGTTCCAATACGGATGCTCATACTGGCCGAGAACCTGAAAATCGTCTTTGACCCGCTGAGATTTGACATCTGTCCAAACCTTCTCATTTCCGTCGCAATTCTCTGAAGCTCTCGAAACATCCGTATCCTGCTCTTCTTCCGTCGTCTCCAATGTACAGTTCTTTGTTTCCTGATTGTTTTCTCCCATAGGGGTCAAAAGCTCCGCCCAGTGCCTCGCCTCAAACCCGTTCACCGTCAGCCGCTCCGGATTCACAAACTGATTGTATGTAATACCGAATACATCTGTCATATGATGTGGCTGCGTGTCCGGCCACACGCTGAGTGAACGGTCCGCAAAGAACGACCGGAAGGTCGCGACAAGTACACCTCCGGCCTCCGTCCAGTCCCGAATAATTTGTATGAATTCCTCGGAAACGGAATATAGAGACGGAATCACGATGAGGTCATAGCCATCCAGACTGCATCTGTCACATTTCTTCGTTCCTTCTTCGGTTCTGTGACTGTTGCCTTCCTCCGCAATGTTGTGCCATATTCCGTCTTCTCCCGTGATCTGATCCTCGAAAAGGATATCCACGCCGATATTCAGACGAAACAGCTCCCCATACGTCTCCATTACAACATCGTTATAACTCAGATCCTTATCAAACGGAAACCACCGGTATCCGGTCAGCGTCCGGTTATCGACGATCATGGCAGCACGGCAGATCTTTGTCAGAAGAAGGTTTTCCGCTCCGATCCGCTTCCACTCGTTTCCGAATTGCTTTGCCTCGAGATAGGTCGGATTCAGTGCAAAATCGTGGCTCAGAAGCCCCTTCCAGTAGGTTTCATAGCCATTGTGTATCGAATGCCAGTGCCAGTATTCCAACATCGAGGCTCCGCTCGCCAAGTGGGAGTATGCCTGCAGACGAAGCTGCCCCGGATACGGAACCCATTCCCGAAACGCCTGTGCCTCCGTCTCCAGCACCAGATAGTTTTTGCTTCCGGGAACAATCCCGCGCATCTCGTCCCCGCCGAAGGCGATTTCCACCCCGGTCAGTTCATGCTGGGTCGGATGATAGATATCCGTCCCCGCAATCGTAAGAGCCTTTCCGATCTTATCATGGTCGCAGCCGGGCTGTACCCCGTAGGAATACCCGTCCTGTGAAATTTCGGCGCCGAATTTTTTCCAGTTATAATCCAGATTATGCGTAACAAACTGATCCGGCGAACGATATTCGTCAAGGATACCCCTCTGCCAGCACAGATATTCCGTCACCAGGCTGCGCTGGAACGCCTCAAACTCTGAGGCAAGTCCGCCATTGACACAGCCTCGCATATCCGGCAGATCCTCCCATCGGCCGATGGAATTGCTCCAGTATCGGAGATAAAAGGTACGGTTCAGTTCTTCCACCGTGCCGAATTTTTTCTTCAGATACTCCCGGAACCTCTCCTGCACGTCCGCGCCCGCCGTTCCATAGTGCTTCGTCTCATTATCAACCTGATATCCGATCACGCAGCTCCGATTCGCGCAGTGCTCCATCATCTTCCGGATCACGCGCTCAATGTAGAACCGGAACGTCGGACTTGCAATGTTGAAAAGCTGCCGGTGTCCATAGAGAGCCTTTCCATCCGATGTCTCAACCATGATGTCGTCGCTCTTTTGCGAAAGCCACGCAGGAATCGCATACGATGGCGTCCCGACCACTACCTTCATCCCGTATGCCTCGGCAAGATCCAGCATCTCGTCCAGAAGTGAAAAATCAAACTCCCCCTCGACAGGTTCCCACGTTGACCACGTAGATTCGCCGATGCGGATGACATTCATCCCCGCATCCCGCATCATCCGCATATCCTCCCGCATCCGGTCCTCCGGCATATATTCCAGGTAGTAGGCACACCCGAAGAGAATTTCTTTCTGTTTCATGCAACGCCTCCCATCTGTTCACGCGCCACCTCTTAATCGTATACGCTTCTCATCTTTCCACAACCGTCAGGTCAAACCGGTCAAAATCCGCGTATTTCTCATGAAGCATGGAATCTCTCGCAAAAAGTCCAACCATCGTTCCAGTGAATTCACCGTACTTGCAGTATTCGTCGGAAAAAATAGAAATGTCCCACTCTTCTCCGATTCGCTGCCATACGGAACCGTCATAGCTCCACGCAAAGAAGCATCTCCTGCCGTCAATCGTAAGCTGCATCCAGATGGGGCGGCCCTTTTCTACCGCTGTTCTTGTGCTGACAAACTCTGTCTTGTGGCCGTTTTCCAGCTGTATTACGCCCAGCGCCTCTGAGTGCAGCGTCTCGCTGTAATATTTTCGAAGATACAGGTTGTTCATATTGTCATAGTACAGCATCAAGCCCGCATCGTGCTGATAAACCTCAGGGCTGTACTCAAGCACGGTCACGGCCGTGGCATGTATTCCCGTCAGTTTCCTGGCCAGAAGACTCACCTTGTTTAGCGACGCCTGACTTTCCTGTCCCCGCAGCCGGACGAAGCCCGGTCTGGCTTTGACATCCGCAAAACGCTCCGGCATCTGCCGCGGCGCGTAATACCAGTTTCCGAGGACGCCGCTGTCAAAATCATCCCGATCCGGCACAGACTTCATCTGGACCTGCGGAAGCTCGGGCTCCGGAACAGATTCCATCGCGAGATTCGTTCCGTCCGCCATACGCAGCCACCCGTCCTCTGTCCAGACCATTTTCTCGATTGCCGTTTCTCTCCCCAGTGTGCATCTCAGATCCAGAATCCCCTCCGGCATGTAGCCCGCAGGCCATTTCGGAGCATACGGAGAAAGTGCTTTCCGTTCCTCCTCTGTGTCCCGGATAATCCACGGACGTGCGGTCAGGTGAACGAGATAGGTTTCTCCATTCGGAAGATCCACATAGCTTCCATGTCCGGACTTCTGCAGGACAGAATCCGGATTAAAATATTTCGGTTTCAGATGATCCGCGTCCGCTCTCTCATTCGATATTTCCGGCTGACTGGTCACGATCGCGCCCAGCGGATCCGGCTCATACGGGCCGAATACGCTCCGGGATCGCGCCATGGTTACCGCGTGATTATATCCGGTTCCCCCTTCCGCACACATCAGATAATACCAGCCGTTTTTTTTCGTCAGATGCGGGGCTTCGATACAGCCTCGGTCCGTCGATCCCCGCCAGATCCGCCTCGGGTAACCGATGATATGTTTCGCGGCCGGATCGTATTCCACCGCACATATCACTCCCGGCTTCTCGTATCCCTCACGCGTCTCCCACTCCAGGGAAACCACATATTTCCTGCCGTCATCGTCATGCAGCATAGAAGCATCAAAGTCGGCCGAATGCAGATACACCGGATCACTCCACGGTCCGGTGATTATTTCTTCTGCTGTCACAACAAAGTTGTCCACATCAAAGTATCGTGCATTCATAGAATTCATGACGCCGTAGACCACATAGAAAAGGTTCTCTGCCGCACAGTATGTCAGACAAGGAGCCCAGATTCCCTTTGCACTGGGAACTTTTTTCAGATCTACCTGCACATCGTCTGTCAAAACATGCGTGAGCAGCTCCCAGTGCACCAGATCTCTCGAATGGTAAATCGGAATTCCCGGCATCCACTCGAAAGTCGACACCGCAATGTAATAGTCATCTCCCTTCCGGCAGATGCACGGATCCGGGTTAAAGCCCGGAAGGATCGGATTATGAATCATATCTGTTCTCCTGTCTGATAAAAAGCTGCTGTTGCCCTCGATGTCGCATCCGGCATTTTTAATCATTCATATGCTTTCCGGCCGCAAGGTCTGAAGCAATCTTATTATATTTTTTGTCCAGATCGAAAAATATAGTACACACAAGACAAACAGTTGAGGTAATTACCGGAACCAGGATGAAGGATACTTTGATCGAAGCAGCCGCCGATGCTGTCTGACTGGCAAGAGAAGCGTCAAACTTACCTGCCGCAAGAATCCATCCAAGTGCGGCCGTTCCGACGCCGGATCCGATCTTCATGCAGAAGGAAGAGGCCGCATTTCCCATGCCGGCAATATTGAATCCCTGCTTCCACTCTCCGTAAGTGATCGCGTCCTGCAGCATTCCAAACATCGTACCGCCCATAAAGCCAAAGCCAATTCCTTTCGCTGCAGAAAGCGCAACTACAAGGCTCACATTTGCTCCAACGAATCCGGTTGCCCCGAACCCGATCAGGGCAATGATATCACCGATCAAAAAGGTGTTTCTCTTCCCCAGCTTTTTCATAAAAACAGGAGTAACGAATAATGTCGCAATCTGCGCGATCGAGAGCGCATTGGATACCGGTGTGTAATGGGCGGTATCGCCGAGAATGTACTGTGCGAAGTACACAGCGGAGCCGAAAAATGTCGACATCATAAAATACATGGCCAGAATATTAATGACCAGAAGCACCCAGTACTTGTTTGTCACAAGTGCGCGAATACCCTTTCCGAAGGAAATTTTCTGAACCTCGTTCGTATCATCGTCCGACTCATAGGAATCCACACGCTCATGCGTCACCGCAAGCTGGAAAATCGTAAGGGCACAGAAGATCAGCATCAGTACAACTGTCGTTAATGTCCATCCTCTCTGACTGTACTGATCCCCTCCTCCAAAAGCAGCCGTCATCTTCAGGGTAACGGTATTAATCGTCATGGTACCGGCTGTCGCAAGAAGGTTCCGGAAGGTGCCGAGAAGTCCTCTCTCGTAGGAGTTGGTGGTCATCAGACCCTGCATCGTCGCGTAAGGCACATTGATACCGGTGTAAAAAACGGTTGACACCAGGTTATACGTCAGAAACATGTACGCCAGCTGTGCACTGGAAGCCCACGAGGATGGTACGGTGAACATCAGCACCTGACAGACCGCAAGCGGAATAAACAGCCGTTTGATCCAGGGCTTGGCTTTTCCGAGCTTCGTATGGGTGTGGTCAATGATGTATCCCATGACCAGATCTGAAATGCCGTCAAAGAATTTGCTGATGGCGATGATACTCGCCGCGGCCGCCGCACTGGCGCCGACGACGTTCGTGTAGTAGACAAGCAGAAACGCGCTGATCGCAGAATAGATCAGGTTTCCCGCATAATCACCGATTCCGTAACCGAACCGTTCTATAAAAGAAAGTTTAACATTTGCATCCTTCACCGCTGTTGCGGTATGAATTTTCTTCTCCATATCTATTTCCCTTTTTATTATATTCGCACCCACATTCGCGAGTTTGTCATAAGCGATGCCTTTATCCATTTCGTTACGCATTGTTCATTCTGTGATACGTTTCTCGTTGCTACGAGATTTTCATCAAATCACAATCTTTACACTGATGTCCGCGAGCAAATTGGCAAAAAATTATTTCTTTGCTCTTAGATCATTTCTTGATTGGAAACCAGCCGAAATCAATGCATCTTCCGAGATCCCAGGAATCCCAGCCAATCCATCCGGCCCTGTTTACCGTATCGATAAGGAGCTTGTAGTTCCAGTAGAAATAGCCGCTTCCCTTCCCCCACGCTTCCAGCTGTGCCTCTGCGATTGGCAGGTAAATTTCTTTTTTCTGCTCCGGTGTGAAAGCTTCGCTGCTTCCGCTCCCGATTTCATCCCCGTTCAGTACGGACTGACCTCCATGCGTGTCGGTCCCCGTCGCAAGCGAATTGAATAGGCACCACTCTCCGCAGAGCACATCCACGTACTGCTGTACCTCTTCCATATCCTTCGCATAATGGTTTCTGATATAATCCAAATACCCCTCCGTTGTCTGAGGACATCCGCACATTTCTGCCGTCATCAAATACTGATGCGTGTCAAGCGCAACCTGCTTCAGCTGCGGATCCGCAAAGAACTCCTTCCAGCGATGAATGTCAAATCCATCGTGGAAGAGGACAATTTTGTCCTCGGCTGCATGCCTCCGGATCCTTCGGTAAGCCTCGCGATAAAAATCGTACAAAAAATCCCAGCTGACCGGCGCATTGTCTTTTGCCATCTCCGGCTCCACCGGAGGATAACGCTTCTCCACATTAAACACCTTGTAAATTTCAGGAGTCACCGGTTCGTTCAGAGGCTCTATCCCCCATAAACCAGGCCGTTTTCCGTACCGTTCTGCAAGACGTTCAATCACGGAGAGCTCGAATTCGACTTCATCCGGCTCCGTCGCCCACTTGCATACTCCGCAGATGCCTCCGTTGTCAAATCCGTTCTGAGAATCCGGCGCGGTATGAAGGTCCAGCAGGATCTTCAGCCCGTACTTCTCCGCCCAGTTGAAGGCATGATCCAGTTCCTCCACGCATCCGATGAACGGCTCCCGGTCGCCGAATACAAAATACGGAACCGGAATTCTTACTGTATTCATCCCCCACGAAGCAATCGTCACAAAGTCCCGCTCTGTGATATACTCGCTTCTGTGAATCTGAATTCTCGCCCGGTAAACCTCCGGAGACAGCTGCCTGGGAAGATAATACTCATCCTCCGCGGTCGTCCCGTCAAACAGATGCGGATTCATCCACTTTTCAAGGACGAGCCAGTTGCCGAGATTCACTCCCTTGATCTTCATTCCCTTTCCTCCTCACAAAATGCCGTCAATACTATTATTTTTCGACTAAGGATGTCTTAAGCCTCCGCTGCTTTTCTAACTGTCGTCATCATACTTCCGAAAAGAAGTCTCGCACAGATATTTTTCTGTGCAAAAAAGAGGTCGATATTGACTTATTATGAATTGAAGGAAAACAGGCGATGTGATATTCTCAAAGAAATGAGAAAGCAGAATTGCGTCACTTCTAAGAAATAGTAAAGCAGAATTGTGTCGCTTCAAAGAAAGGAATTTTAAAAATGAAAAGTTCCTCTGTCACACATGAAATTGTACACACGAATCCGGACCGGGATGTCCTTTTCGAAATTTTCCACGATTCCTATGATATCGCGGAGCGCCACTGGCACAATTCCCTGGAAATGATCTATATTACAAACGGGACGCTGTTCGTCACACAGAACGGTCATGAGACGCGTCTGGATAAGGGCGACTGCGTTATCGTCAACTCACGCGTTATCCACTCCACAAACGGGAGTCTCGGCAATGACTCCATCCTTGTCCAATTCCCGGCAGCCTTTCTCAGCCGCTATATACCGGACTTTGAACATTGCTATTTCGATCTGGAAACACATAATTCCGATCCCAGACACCAGACAAAGCTCATGCAGCTCAAAACAGTCCTGGAGAACATGGCGGTAGTCGAGGATATCCAGCCGGAGGGCGGCTCCCTGCGCTTCAACAGTCTCCTTTTTGAGCTCCTGTTTGAGCTGTATCACAATTTCCGTGTGCCGGTGGCTCCTATGGCGCTGCCCGCCTCAGAGAAAATGCTGGATGCCCTCACACCGGTCATTGATTACACCCGCGATCACTATATGGAGCCAATCTCCATCGCAACGGTCTCCTCTCTCGTACACCTTCAGCCGGAATATTTCTGTCGAAAATTCAAGCGCCTGATGGGGCAGACCTACTTGGAATATCTGAATGACGTGCGCCTGTCGTATGCATATGAAGATCTGATTCACACAACTCTGCACCTGAATGTGATCCTCAGCAGACACGGTTTTAGCAACTACAAGCTTTTCCGTCGTCTGTTCCGCGAAAAGTTCAGCTGCACACCCGGAGAACTGAGAAAAAGGAATGCCGCAAGCGGAATAACCGCCGGTGGCAGGGAACAAATCCAGTCACATATGTTCGATACGCATTACAACGATAAGCAGCGCACGGTGCGCGGACTGTGACTCGATTTTCCACAGTGAGCCACCTCCTTGATACTGCACCGTTGCAAGCGCCATTTCGTGCAGGCATGTAAAAATCATGAGAAACAGTGCTCCAGTCTTCTCTGTTTGTGCTAATATAAGGGTCTGTGAAAATAATGAGGAGGAAATACCAATGAAAAAAGATTGTGTCAAGTATTTTGTGTAAACATATTTCCTGATCAGTGTTACAGCTGATC
>OMUU01000020.1 GCA_900314295.1 uncultured Lachnospiraceae bacterium
TTCCATGAACTACTCATACATGGTCAGCACAATACAAGAAGTTTCTTCAAAAGGCCTCAGCGTCCCGGATGACATATCCTTAATAACCTTTGATGACGATCATCTGTTCCAGACGGTAAATCCGCCAATTACGGTAATCCGCCAGGATCTTCCCGCAATCGGAAGGAATACAGCCGAACTGTTATATCGCCGCATCACAGAAAGCGATCCTTCAGCTCCGGAATTCCTCGAGATCGATGCGCAGTTGATCCAGAGAGGCTCCGTAGCCAATCTCACCAGATAACAAGCCCGCGCCAATACAACAGGAGGAAAACGCAGAATGCTCTCAGATGCTTCTGCGCGCATAACAATATGGCCACAACGATTATTGACGTAGCCCAAAAGGCCCAGGTCTCCATTTCCACCGTTTCCAAATACTTGAACGGTGGAAATGTCCGAGATCAGAACCGCAAGAAAATCGAAAAAGCAATCCGCGATCTCAATTATCACCCCAACCGTGCCGCTCAGGGATTGAAGGGGAATCATACCTTTCAGATCGGCCTTCTGATTAACAATCTCACAATGCCATATACAGCAAATTTGACCGAACAGTTCGTAGACTACATTGATGAAAAGGGCTATCATACCATCATTGCCTCACACCACGACAGCAAAGAACAGGCTGAAAAAGCGCTCTCCCTGCTGATTAATCGCCAGGTAGACGGTATCATTTATATCCCCTTCGGTTCAAAGAAGCCTCTCTCTTCCATGATAAATACGCCCATCCCCCTCGTCGCTTTTGATCGAATTGAGCCTTATCCCTGCGACGCGGTAAGCAGCAACGGAGCCACGGCTGTATATCAGGCGGTTGAGCATCTGGTCCATCGGGGGCACCGCAGAATCGCCATCCTTACCGGATGCGAAAGCCAGACAGCAGTAAGATTCAACGCGCAAAACAGGCTGTCCGGATATTTACGGGCGTTAGAGGATTACATGATCCCGGCAGAGAAAGAGCTGATCATAGATGGTGATTTTACTACCGATTCCGGGTATGCAGGTGTCGAAAAGCTCTTGCAGCTGGACCACCTTCCCACTGCAGTCATTGTCACCAATTACTACATGGTCGTAGGCGCTCTTCGGTGTTTCAACATGCACCGCATCCGCATCCCGGGCGAAATCTCATTCATCGCCTTCGACGACATGCCCCTGAACAGAGTCTTCCAGCCACGGATCACCAGCATACGCCAGCCCACCTCCAAGATCGTGAAGTCCAGTGTTGACCTGTTGTTAAAACGAATTTCCGGAGATTACCAGTCTTATCCCGAAATCCTTCATTTTCCCTGCGAACTGATATCCAGGAATTCCGTAAAAAATCTATATCAAATATAAATTCTAAATGCAAAAGCTCCTGCACAAAGCAGCCGTATCGCCACATGTACAGGAGCCAATAATGTCAAATGGGTCAGCGAGATAAAACGCGCTGCGCGAGTTTTATCTCGCTGCCGCGACGCTCGCCGCACATGAATACTCCGTATTCGGGTGCAGCTCACTGTCCGCGTAAAAAAAAGCAGAACACCGAAGTGTTCTGCAGCAGTCGATAAGGGAATCGAACCCTTGTTTTCGCCGTGAGAGGGCGACGTCTTAACCGCTTGACCAATCGACCGTTTATTATAATACCAGAGGCAACTGTTAAATGCAAGTTATTTTTTCATGTCCGCTATTTTTCCACAACACATCCTGGTCAGGTTTTATTTTTTCGGCAGACGTCTCTCATTACCAAAAATATCCGTTTCCAATCGTATCCGCCTACCCGCTTCACGCGATTTTTAATTCTCCTATACCGTGTCACGAACAGCAGTTACTCATCCCGCAGTCATTAACGAGATAATACACACTGCGCGAGTTTTATCTCGCTACGCGGCACTCGCCGCACACGAATACTTCGCATTCGGCTGCGGCTCTCTATTCGCGTAAAAAAAAGCAGAACACCGAAGTGTTCTGCAGCAGTCGATAAGGGAATCGAACCCTTGTTTTCGCCGTGAGAGGGCGACGTCTTAGCCGCTTGACCAATCGACCGAGACTTATGATACCAGAGACCCGCAAAAAAAGCAAGCACTTTTTTCATGCTTTTTTTCACGAGCCAAATCAGGTATACTTGTTACCGTTAATAGGAGGATTTATATGAATAAAAAAGAAGTACTGGAAATCAGAAAACTATTCAAGCCCGATGACTGCCGGGTCGACCGGATCTGCGGCTGTTATGTGGACGGTCATAAGAATAAGGTTGCAGAGATGAAAGAGGCCTTCCTCTCTCTCCCCGAGGAGGAGCTGCATAAATACACCGATATCTTCAAGAAAACGCTCTCGGGCCAGGTAGGCAAGAACCTTCTGAATCTCGAATTTCCCTTGACGGAAGAAGCGGAAGGCGGACACCAGAGGGATCTGATGGCGCTAAGAGACAGTGCACTGGAAGACGATGAGCTGATCACTGCCTTCTACGACAAAATCATCGATTCCTATCTCTACGCGGAGAATTACCTCATTCTCCTCGTCCATGGAACGTATGATGTACCCGGTCACGGAACCGACCACGAAGAAATGTTCGACGCTTCCGATTATGTGTATTCGTTTATCATGTGCAGCATCTGTCCGGTATCTCTGTCCAAACCCGGCCTGGTATTCGACGCTTCCACAAATACCTTTATCGACAAGATGCAGGACTGGATGGTTCAAATGCCCGAAACCGGGTTCCTCTTCCCTGCCTTCAATGATCGGAACACCGATATTCACGCCATTCTCTACTATTCCAAAAATGCGGAGCTGCTCCACCCCGAAATTCCGGACGATATCCTCGGCTGCCAGCTTCCGATGACTGCCGGCGATCAGAAGGAGACCTTCGATCAGATCATTGAAGATACCTTCAGCGATCACTGCGATTTTGAAGTTGCCAAGACGGTCCACCGGAATCTCAACGCCCTTTTGGAAGGAAAGAAAGACGACCCGGAGCCGACGCCTCTCGACAAAAACGAGATCCGCCATTTTCTCGAGAGCTGCGGTGCTGAACAGGAACAGATCGAGCGTTTCGAGGAAACCTATAGCGACGATCCATCTGAGGACAAGCATATCCTCGCCTCAAACATCGCAACCCCCGGAAAATTCGAGGTGAAGTCTGATGATGTAAAGATTTCTATCGATTCCTCACGCGCGGATCTGATCGAGACCCGGGTCATCGACGGCATCGAATATATCCTGATTCCTGTTACGGACAACGTCGAGGTTAACGGCATCCGGATCAGCGCCGGACATGTCTCCGAAGACTCCCGCAATTCCTGACCCGGCACCCCGGTGCCCGCACAGACGATTATCCGCCAGCAGCCAAGAGCTCACGAGGCCGGAAAGCCAAGGGGGGCTGACGCACTCTCTAATGCGACAGCCCCTCTTTCCGACAATGGCCATTCAGACAGCCGCTTACACCGACCGCTTTTTACTCCTTCACAAGCATCATGCCCGTATACGTCACCGTGTCCTTCCCGTAATAATATCCGAGATTATTGTCCTTGCAGACCTGGCTGACCAGAAGGCCATAGCCCTCCATCGAAGAAAGAGCCTTTTCCGGGAAGCGGCATGGAGAATCCGGATAGGAGCATTTCCGGCAGATTCTGCATCCTCCGCTCGACAGGGCAAGCACATCGACGCCCTTCTCTCTCAGCCTCCTCAGAAACTCCGAGAAATGCTCCTTCTGCGTGCTCTCGCCTTCCATCATACCTTCATAATCCATGGAGTCCTCCAGCTCCTGGGTCGTCTGCACCAGAACTCCCCAGTCGTACTCCATCATCCTCGCCTGACACTCCTCGATCGTTCCGCACGCGGGCGGGCATGTCCAGCTGTTCCCGTAGGCATTGCACTTATCTGCCGCGCACATATCCCGCACCTCTTTCATCGTATGCCAGGTCTTCTTATCCGACAATGCCGCATGTGAAAAACCGACATCCTCCGCAATCTTCAGAACCTCCTTTTGAAGAGATGTTCTTTCTTTATCCTCTCTGCTATCCATCCCGCTATTCCCTCCTGTTCCTTACGACGCTCTCTCGCGCCTCATCCGATCAGCCCGAGCTTCTGAAACGCATGCAGCAATCCATCTTCATCGACCGGGTCTGTGACAAGATCTGCCGTCTTTTTCAAGGCGGGCAGAGCGTTTCCCATCGCGACTCCGACCTGTGCGTAATCCAACATTTCAAAATCATTCGGTCCATCCCCGAAGGCGATCGTATCCTCCCTCCGGCCTCCGTTTGCAGCCAGATACTGCTGCATGCCAAAGGCCTTATCGTATCCGTTTATCGTAATTTCCCCGTCCACCGTATCGGCAAGCTTGAAGCTGCTCTCTACCACAGTGAAATATTCTCCCAAATCCTTCTGCATCTGCCGAATCGACCGCCCTGCTCCATAAAAAACGAATTTATTCACCTCGGGGCAGTTCTTCGGATCATCGGTAAACGTGATCTTCCCCAGCACCTTCGATTTTTCCTCCAGTGCTTCCTCGGAACCGCCAAAAAGCTGAACGGCATCCCCTCTTCTGTCCTGCGGACAATAGATCCCGGAATCCCCCTGGAGAAAGTATAAGCTTCCGATTTCATCCAGATAATCCAGGAGCATGCTCATTTTTCCGTGTTCCACATACCTGCGGAAGACCACATCTCCCCTGTATCGCACCATGCTTCCCGCTCCGCTCACAATTCCCCGAAAGAGATTGCTCTCCCGGATCCACGGGTATATCTGCGTATAGGTCCTTCCCGAGCAGATCACCATATCATGCCCGCGACCTGACGCTTCCCGAAGCGCGTACTCCGCCGACTTCGGAAGCTCTCCCTTAAAATTTGTGAGTGTGCCGTCAATATCCAGAAAAACTGTTTTCTTCTCCAAATGTTTATCCATCCTTTACGACTTCTCAAAGCTCATTCAGAATACCCCGGATTCCCTTTTCCCTGAAGAGCTGCTTATAGTAGACAAGCTCGTCATTAATGATCTGGTCAATTGCACGCATGCTCAACAGCTCTACCGGTGCCTTGTCGTCGGTCAGAAGCAGGCCGCTGCTGTGGTACCGTTCGAGATTCCCGGAGACTTTTTGCAGCAGAGCCTTTAAATCCCCATCCGGAATCCTCTCCAGCCGGGTATCAAGGCTTTCCTGGTCAAGCATCTGATTCATAGCAAAAAGCTCTCGGTTTGTGTATCCTTCCACATCAACCGTATAGACAGAAGGAAACACAGCGGAAATCGTGTCAGACAGGTACGTATTGATCGATTTTTCCCCCGATGCACGCATATTCATGTTCACAACCATGACCCCGTTCGGCTTGAGATGCTCTTTCACCATATTAAAAAATTCCACGGAAGACATCTGAAAAGGCACCGAGATATCCTGATAGGCATCCACCATGATCACATCGTAGGTATTCCGGTCCGCCTCCAGATAAGCCCGGCCGTCGTAGGTCGAGACCTGTACGGATTTCGGCATGTCAAAATAGCGATGTGCCAGATCGGTGATTTTTCTGTCGATCTCGACTCCCTGAACTTTCACATTTGTAAAGTAATTCGTGCACTCCTTTGCGTACGTTCCGGATCCATTTCCCAGAATCAAAATGTCACACGCTCCGCCCGCCGTCCTTTTTGCTCCTTCCCCTGTATCTCCTATTGTGTCCGCAGCCTTCCCCGTACCAGCATCCGCCTTGCTTCCGGCACCCGCCCCGGTATCTATATCCGTCTTCACGCCTTTGTCCGGCACAAACCCGGCCATCACCGGAGCTGCCATCGCATAGTCATAGTACATGCCGGTCAGTGCCCCGTCCTTTCTGCTGATCGACTGAATGCCGAAAAGAACATTCGTCGACAGGAGTACGGTGTCCTTGTCTTCCTGCACCTGCAGATAGTTGTAAATGGATTCTCCCTCGTAGGCCAGTGAGTTATTCCAGAACGCGAAATGGCCCGAATGGCCAAAGACACTGCACACCGCAAACAAAATCACAGATACGAGGCATCGGATCAGGCCGGTGTGCGCGCTGATGAAGTAGATCATCGCAAGAGCCAGAAGTATACCCGAGAAGATCAAAAACGTCACGGAGGTCCCGACTGTCGGTATCGTGAGAAATGTCGGAGCAAAAGTACCGATAATACTGCCAACGGTATTTGCCGCGCCAAGTCTCCCCACGGTGCTCCCGCTGTCCTCCAGACTCTGAACCGCATATTTCGTGAGAGACGGTGTGACAGTCCCGAGCAGAAAGCAGGGAAATACAAAGATCACCATGCAGGCGAGAAATCCCGCAGTGATCAGAAGATTGCTGCTGATGGTCACGATCAGAACACCTGTAATCAGCAGAATGACGTATTTGCCAAGCACCGGTATCGCTGCCGTCCACACGGCGGCAATCAGAAGTCTGCGATAAAGCCTGTCAGGATCCGGATTTTTGTCCGCACTTCTTCCCCCGTAGATATTGCCCAGAGCCATAGCGATCATAATCGTAGAAATGATAATGGTCCAGACGATCTGCGAGGAAGAAAAATAGGGTGCCAGAAGCCTGCTCGCCCCGAGCTCCACAGCCATGACAGCCATTCCCGCAAAAAATTCAGTAAGATAAAGGTACACTTTGTTCTTGAGAATTTTTCTTTCTTTCATTTTCTCCCGCTCTCGATGTTCGAATGGTATAGCGTGCCGCCTCAAGAAACTTCCGCAGAACTTTCCAGAGCATGCATTTACGTGAATCATCAGACATAGGCAGCCACAACGCCTTTCTATTTCGTTGCAGCATGATCCGTTGCATGATCTGACGCATGATCGGATGCATTCTCTGCAGGTCTTGCAGAAACCGCCTTCTTCCTGATTTCCTCGCTGAATGTCCGATGTTTATTCTCATGCATGATCCACCGAATAATCACGTCATAGCTCTCCGGACGGTGCGGGTAATTGCAGTTCGTGCAATCCTTAATGATTTCATCGTTCTCCCGGCGGATAAAAACCGGATCACCCGGACATTTTTCACTGGGGTAGAACGGGCAGTAGCAGAACATACAATTAAAGTTTTCCAGCCCTTTATGGCACGGGAAGTACTGACAATCTCGGTTTTCAAAATATCGATAGGAATTTTCCATTTTGCCTCTCCTCGTGTGTTCTTTATTTTTCTCGTTCCGAAACCAAATCCATACGCTCCGATAAATATAGGCATATAGATCAACCGGAAACACTTCTCATGATATTCTCCCTCACAGAAAATGTAAACCATGAAAAAGCACTCAAAAAGAAGCCGCAGGATGACCGATAACCGTTCGCCCCAGGGCTTCTCTTTTATTTGTACTGCGGTTCCATTATCTTGCTGCAACCGCTTCGTCTCATAACAATGCCGTCGTTCGTGGGTTCGAACAATCGGCCCCTCATCTTGCTGCGACCGCTTCACGTCATACCACCTATGTCTGCGGCATCTCCTTCACAAGATTAAACCGGCTCCTCAGAATCTGATCGGTCGCATCCGTGTCCTTATTCAGAGCGATCGAGAATTCACTGCACAGGATGGCTTCCGCCTCTCGGAGATACTTCTCATCCACTGTCGTGAATTTCCTGCCCTGCTCCAGTCTCTTCTTCCGCTTTACAAACAATGTCTTAATCATGCTGATACAATCTCTGACATTGTTGCTGCGGATAATTTCCTTGTACTGCTCTTCGCGGAACTTCTCGCTTTGCACCTCAAGAAAATCAATTTCGGGAATTTCATCAAGGATTGCTTCCGCAGATTTGCGGTCCAGAACTTCACGCATCTCTACCTTATCGTTGTCTACCGGGGAATAAATTGTACTCTTGTCTGAATTAACCGGTCGTAAAACGTAATACTTACGTTTCTTGTCGCAGCCCGGCATATGGAGCCGAGTCACATCCATTACGAGGCATGGTCCATTGGATCCATAAACTACATAATCACCTTTCTGATACATTTTTTGCCTCTTTTCTATATGTGCTTTACCTTCAGCTGCTCTAAAAAATTCACCTATTCGTCACTAATTATGAGTATATTATAACAAAAATTGAACTGTTTTTCCATGATGTTTTCTGACTGTGGTAAAATGGACACAAGCAACCCGTATACATCCACTCTGAACATGGGAATTTTACACTCCTGCAGCCATCTCCTCTATGGTATGCGGACAGCAGCAGCCGGCAATTTTGTAATAATATGATAATAATACAAATAAGGCAGCCGCAAGTGAGGGATATGCGATGATCAAAGTAAAAGAAGAAATTCTGAGAAACCTTCAGCAGAATATAGGGAATCCAGTTTCCGGCCAGGAGCTGGCCGACCGATACGGTGTCTCCCGAAATGCGGTCTGGAAGGCAGTCAACTCTCTGAAAAACGAGGGATACCCCATTCTGTCCGACCGAAAAAAAGGCTATTGCCTGAAAGAGTCCGCGGATCTGATCTCGGAGGACAGTATCCGTTCCTGGCTTCCGGAAGATCTGTTTCTCACGGACGGTTCCTGCCGTCTGAAGATTTTTCTGTTCCGGGAAATCGATTCCACAAACCTGGAGGCACAACGCATGATCGCCGCCGGATTTTCAGGCGCAGCCCTTATCATCGCGGAACAGCAGACACAGGGACGCGGACACAACGGATCCAGTTTCTACTCCCCGGCTTCTTCCGGCCTCTACATGACGCTCCTTTTGCCAATGGACCTGTCTCTGACGCAGTTTCGGCTGATAAGTTGCGCCGCTGCCGTCGCGGCCGTCGAATCGGTGCGGAAACTGACCGGCAGGCTTCTGCAAATCCGGGAGGTAAATGATCTCTATGACGGCTCCCGCAAGGTAGGCGGAATCCTCTGTGAGGCGACCAGCAGCGATCTCGAATCCGGAAAACTTCAGCAGGTCTGCATCGGCATCGGCATCAGCCTCTCAGCTCCCGCTTGTCCGGAAATTTCTTCAGCCGCAGCGCAAGGTTCCTCGGTTTCCCCGCAGAGTTCCTCGGATTGCCCGCAAACTTCCCCGGAAGATTCTTCCGCTTCCCCCGCATCTGTCAGGAACATATGCACGCGAAGCCGGCTTGCCGCACAGATCACCGCATCTCTGATGCACATGGATTTTGAGCACCCGGACACTTTTCTGCGTAAATACAGAGAGCGTCACTGCACTGTATAAACAGTGTCCGGAAAGCTGCAGTTCACCCCTATTTTATATAAACCGAAGACAGATGAAATTATAATGCCGCGGAGGCGATATACATGTACGAAGATTACTACTCTCACATTACCGACATCGAAGCTGTTTTTTCACGAATCGGCCTTTCCGGCCTATATCCCGGAAGTTTCAAGCCGGATCTCCCGCATCTGTCCGGGCTTATTCACGCCTTTCAGACGCACATCCCTTTTGAGGATCTGGACAGCTCCCTGCTCGGCGAATCCATCCGTCTGGACATTCCCGGTCTCTTCGATAAGCTGATTCTCCGCCGCAGGGGCGGTTTCTGCTTTGAATTGAACGGTTTTTTTGAACAGTTACTGCGGGATCTCGGATATGATTGTTTTTCCGTATTCTGCCGCATTGTCCGCGGGCGGGACTACATCCCGCCCTGCACTCACAGGGGCATCATTGTAAAGCTTGATCAGACACGCTATTACTGTGATGTGGGCTTCGGAGGGCCATCGCCGTGCGGCCCGGTTCCGATTCCCGGTCCTGACGTACTCCCTGACGATGAGACAAGCTCCTCATCATGCCATAACACGGACACATTTTGGATAAAACGATATGACGCAGACTGGTGGACCTTAATCCGCACCGATGAACAGCAAAAGCCGGAGAACATCCTGCAGTTCACTCTGCAGCCGCAGCCTCCGACCGCATTTATACCGGTCTGCTACTACTGTTCCACGCACCCGGAATCCCTGTTTGTAAAAACAAAGATTATCAGTCTTCGCACCGAAAACGGATCAAAAGCCCTCACCGATCAGCGCTTTACCATCCACAGCGGAAAAACACACCAGTCAATGGTCATCGTCGACAATCGTGAATATCTGAAGATACTTGACAGCGAATTCGGCATACGCCTTCCTGATCTTTGATCGCACGAATTCAGATCTCAACCTTGCTTTCCAGCGTGAAGGAGAATGCCACGCCGTTTCTGTAGTTGGTGGCCCAGCACTTCTGCTGATGCGCATCCATGATTGCCTTCACGATGGACAGCCCGATTCCGCTGCCTCCGTAGGCCCGGGTTCTGGCCTTGTCCACCTTATAGAATTTCTCCCAGATCTTGTCGAGTGACTCCTCCGGAATCGGCTGCCCGCTGTTAAACACCGTTGTCGTGACAATACCGTCCTTCTCGGTGCAGCTGATTTCAATCCGGTCATCGCCTTCCAGATGATTTAATGCATTGGTCAGATAGTTGGTGACCACCTCTTCAATCTTAAACTCATCGCCCCAGACATAGATCGGAGCCTTTGCGTTCAGAAGAATCTTCGCTTTTTTCTGCTCAATCATCAGCTTTTCATGCGCGATCGCTCCATTTATCAGTTCAACCAGCTCAAACCGCTCCATGCTGAGCTGATCGTTCCCGTTCTCCAACTGATTCAACGTCAGAAGCTGACGAACCATATGATTCATTTTCTTCGATTCATCGATGATAACGTCACAGTAAAAATCCCGGCTCTCCGGATCATCGTTGACATTATCCTTCAGTCCTTCCGCATACCCCTGAATCAGAGCAATCGGAGTCTTCAGTTCATGGGAAACGTTGCCCAGAAACTCCTTTCGCATCTCGTCGATCTGGATTTTTTCCGCGATGTCTCTCTCCAGCTTGGCATTTGCACTCTTCAGATCACTCACCGCAGTCTCCAGCTTATCGGACATAACGTTGAAGTTCTTCCCGAGTTCTCCGATCTCATCTTCTCCGCCGCTCGTATAATGCGCGTCGAAATCAAGGTCGGCCATGCGCTTGGAGAGGCTGTTCAGCTCCAGAATCGGCTCGACAATCCGTTTCGTGACGAACCAGATGCTGATCGCACCGATCACGATCGCCAGAAATCCGAGGTACAGATAATATCGGACAGAGATCTGCGCGGCCTCCGCGATACTCTGCGCCGGCGTCAGGACCAGATAATAATCGCCGTTGTCCAGTGTTCCGTAGAGCTCCAGATACTCAATGCCCGCAAAGCGATCCTGAATCCGGATGACAGAGTACTTCTCCGTTTCTTTCACCTTCTCATAATTTCCCTCTTCCTTTCCCATGATCACGCCGAACAAACGTCCCGACATGGTCGCCGAGTTCCGTGAATTCGTATCCAGAACACGTGAAATATTCGGATCGGTGATCCCATAGGTCAGATTGTTGATATTCGCGAACTTATTGAAGGATTCTGTCATGGTATCGCTGTCCGCCTCATTGGCCATGTCATAGCTGTCCACCAGCTTTCTCATCTTGACCCGCATGTAGTAGCCGTCAACGGAAAAATACTCAAACACACCGATCATCGCAATAAACATTGCCATGATCAGTATGAAAGTCACGGCGATTCTTTTTCTCAGCGATTTTTTCATTTATTTATCGTCCACTTCAAATTTGTAGCCCATGCCCCAGATCGTCTTGATATAGTTGCCCTTGCTTCCCATCTTGCTTCTCAGCTTCTTCACATGCGTATCGATCGTACGCGCGTCGCCGAAGTAGTCGTAGTTCCACACGTTGTTCAGAATCTTCTCGCGGGAAAGCGCGATGCCCTGATTCTCCAGAAAATACGTGAGCAGCTCAAATTCCTTGAAGCTGAGCTCAATCGGCTGTCCGTTTACCGATGCCTGATGAGCGGATTTATTGATCTCGATTCCGCCCGCCTCCAGAACATCGTTCTGGTTCATCTGGTTTGTTCTCCGGAGGATCGCCTCGACCCTCGCCACCAGAATCTTCGGACTGAAAGGCTTGGAAATGTATTCGTCAACACCGAGATCAAAACCCAGAAGCTCATCTCTCTCATCCCCTCTCGCCGTCAGCATAATGATCGGGACCTTCGATTCCTTCCGGATCTCCCGGCAGACCTGCCATCCGTCCATCTTGGGCATCATGACGTCCAGAAGAATCAGCGCAATGTCCTTGTCCTCATAGAACTTACCGAGCGCTTCTTCTCCGTCTGCCGCTTCGATGACATTGAAATTGTCCTTGACCAGAAAGTCTTTGACCAGCTTTCTCATTCTTGCCTCATCATCCACGACCATGACCTTTAGTTTATCCATCTCTATCACTCCTTGTAGCCAGCGTATTTAAGGAACACTCATCCATTTCATATCGCGTGTCATCCACCCGATCTTTTTTAGCTCTTTTTATTCGTTCTTTTTATTAGATGTTTTTGTTAGATGTTTTGATTAATTTTCTAATGCATAAGGTGACTATTCAGCACCCCAATCTCGCGAGCCTGCGTCTCTCGATATGAGAAGTCCGGCATCCTTCAGCTCCGGGACACATCATAATTCTATTATAAGAATACATTGTGTAAAAATTGTAACGAATACGCTGCATCCCCTGCTTTAACTGAGTCCCGCGCGGATCGTTTTGAAATCTGTCAGCGCCTGTCGGCCGATTCTCACAATTTTCCTTATGTTTATAGAGTTCGTTCCCCCCTGACGCGGCCTGAATGAAATCGGGATAAACTTCACCTTTTTATGAAAAAAGACTCCAAAGACTGCCAGCATCGCATTCGGAAGATTGTAGTCTTCCGGCATCTTCGGCAGAAACTCCTCCAGATACTCCCTTGTCATCAGCCGGAACGGCGCATTTGCATCCGGAATGGACACCTTGAAATAGTGTCTCAGAATCAGACAGAGTACCTTCTCTACGAACGCCCTGCTCAATCCATCGCCTCTCTTTGTGCGGTTTCCGAAAATAGCGTCGTATGACTTCCTCTTCTCCCAGAATCCCTCAAATTCTTCGGGATCTGTCTGTCCGTCGGAATCCGTTTGAAAAATGTAGTCCGCCTTCTGCCCCGCGGCATACCGGTAGGCAAATAACACGGTCGGTCCATGCCCGCCGTTCCGCTTCGTCAGCGGCTGCAGAAGCGGCCTTGCCGCGGCGAGATTCTCTAAAATCTCATAGGTATTGTCCCGGCTTCCGTCATTGACAACCACAAGCCGCGATTTACCCTCCGCGCTATGCCTCTCTACGACCGGATACCAGTCGCTGACCAGTTGATTGATGTTTTCGGATTCATTGTATGCCGGGACAACAATATAAAGTATATCATCCATGACCTTCTCCCCAATTTCAAAAAGATCCGCGGACGGATACTGCCACATCACTTATCACTTGTAACTTCATCGGTTCGTTTCTTATTCTCTACTAATTTTAACTTATCGGAAACCGTGAATACGGTCAATACCCAAAACAGATCATACAGAAAAAGCCCCACAGACCCTTGTCAGATCTGCGGAGCTCTATCGAGTGGACCAGGCGGGAATCGAACCCGCGTCCGAAAACCTATCCATCCGGCTTCTTCCATCACAGTCAGTCTTTTAACATTCCCTCTGCCGTACGCCGGTTGACAGGCTTACAGTTTCAGTAGCTTCATGAAATCTACCAGACCTCAAAGCTTTGGAATGGTAGTTCCCCGTCTTGGATAATGCCGTAACAGAAAGGCACGGGAACCTTCCTGCACGACAGCTGCTTTAATTAAGCAGCAAGCGCGTAACTATCGTTATCAGCGTTTAATTTTAATTGTCATGTTTTTACGTGGTCACGGCTTCCACGGATGGCTTCCCGGACTTCAAAATCCCCGTCGAAACCAGTACTAGCCCTGAATGCATGCGAGCGGTTCATTGATGATCCGTGACTATTAAGCTATCACAGCTTTCGTCTTCTGTCAACCGGGCTGGAAAAATTGCCACTCACCGTTACCCTTCACTCACAACTATGTACGGCAAGGATTTTAGTCCCACGTGAACAGTAACCCGCTTACAGATTCCGGATTTTGAATTCCCGCTCGGTTTCCCGGCGCATATCCTTTTTCGCGATATCCGCCCGTTTATCATAGAGCTTCTTGCCTCGCGCAAGACCGATTTCTACCTTGATCCTGGAATCTTTGAAATAGACCTGAAGCGGAACAATGGTAAATCCCTTCTGGGCGGATTTCTGCTGAAGCTTCAGGATCTCATTTTTATGCATGAGCAGCTTTTTGACCCGCAGCGGGTCGCGGTTAAAGATATTTCCTTTTTCATAGGGACTGATATGCATCCCGTAGATAAAAATCTCTCCGTCTTTTATTCCGACATAGGATTCCTTGATGGAACATTTCCCCAGTCGGCACGATTTCACCTCGGTGCCGTGCAGTTCAACCCCGCACTCATATCTCTCATCGATAAAATAATCGTGATATGCCTTTTTGTTATTCGCAATCAGCTTCGTTCCCTTTTCTTTTGCCATTGCTTTTCTCCCCCTCGTTCTCTTCCGCGAGTTCAAAATCAATCTGACGCAGCCTGACGTCCGCACGAATTGCCCTTACGCGAAGCGTCTGTCCGATCTCAAAGACTCTTCCGCCGGTTTTTCCGGTCAAGGTCATCGTATTTTCATCAAAAATATAGTAATCGCCCTTTAACGTCGACACATGAATGAGGCCCTCAATCGTATCCGGCCGCTGTACATAGATTCCCCACCCGGTCACACCGGTAACCTGCGCTTCCGTCACCTCTCCGAGATGGTCACTGATATATCTGGCCATTTCGATCTTGTTGGTCTCCCTCTCCACTTCCACAGACCGGCGCTCAAGCGCCGAGGATTTCCAGGCTACGTCTCCCATGATGCGGTCATAGTAGGAAATTTTTCTCCCCGAAAGATTTCCATGCAGATCGTCTTTGATTATTCTGTGGATCTGCAGATCCGGATACCGGCGGATCGGCGAGGTGAAATGACAGTAGTACCGAGAGGCCAGCCCGAAATGTCCTCCATTATCCGGCGTATACCTCGCCTGCTGCATAGAACGCAGAAGCATCGAACTGACCATGGATTCTCTGGGCGTTCCCGTCACATTGCCGATGATCTTCTGCACCTCCTTCGGTGTGATGTGATGGCCTGCCTTCTCCGCCTGAATCCCCATAGAATGTACGAGCTTCAAGGTATTCTCAATCTTCTCATCATCCGGGTTTTCATGGGTCCGGTACAGGAAAGGAACCTGCTTGTCGAAATAGGTCTTTGCCACAACCTCATTGGCAGTGAGCATAAATTGCTCAATCAGCCTCGTCGCCACTGTCGGATAGGCCGGATAAACCTTCAGCGGATTTCCCTTTTCATCCAGACAGATCTTTGTTTCCGGAAAATCGAAATCAATCATTCCCCTGTCATGCCGCTGCTTTTCCAGCTTCCCGGCAAGCTCCCGCATATCAAAAAGCATCGGGAGCACATCCGCGTATTTTTCACGAAGCTCCGGCGGGTTTTCCGTAAAAATCCGGTCCACCTCAGAATACGTCATCCGGTGCGAACTGCAAATCACCGATTCCGCAATCCGGCTGCCTCTGATATTTCCCTCCCGGTCCATTCGGACAATACAGGAAAGCGTCAGCCTGTCCTCACCTTCGTTCAGAGAACAGACGCCATTCGACAGCTTTTCCGGAAGCATCGGGATCACCCGGTCGGCAAGATACACCGAGGTTCCTCTCCGCAGAGCCTCCTTATCCAGGGCGCTGCTGGCCGCTACATAATTTGTAACATCCGCGATATGGACGCCCAGAATATATCCGGATCCGTCACGGTCAAGTGACACCGCATCATCAAAATCCCGCGAGTCGTCTCCGTCTATCGTAATGACAAGCTTACTCCTGAGGTCAAGTCGTCCGGCCATATCCGACGGCTGCGGCGTTACCGGAAATCTGGCCGCCTGTTCCAGCACCTTTGGAGGGAATTCTGTCGGAATTCCGTACTCCAGCACAACCTCGGTAAGCGCAGAAGCCGGATCGTCCGGATCCAATCTTCGGATCGCATTGCGAACTGCAATGGAGGTATCCGCCGACGGAATCTGCGTCATCGATTCCCTATTCCGTCCTCTCCGCTCCTTCTGCTCTCTCCCGATTTGCTGCTGTCTGTCCCGGCCGTCGGTCTTCTCGAAGGCACGAGCAGAATCCACCGCGCCTTCCTCTCCGATTCCCGCCTTTTCATAGCGTCCTTCCTCATCCCGGCGGATCTTATGTTCGCAGACCAGACTATCCAAGGCCTCCATCATATCCTTGATCCTGGGCTTCGGAACCTCCAGTAAAAAAGCGATATCCTTCGCCCGCATCGGCTGATAGTTCTTGGAGCGGATCACATCGAGAAGAACCTTCTGATCCTTTTTTCTCCTCGACTGCTTCTGTCCCGGATGGTTGCGGCCTCTTCCCGGCCCTCTGCCTCTCAGGCTTTCTCTCTTTTCTTTACTCTTATTTTTCTTATAATTATTCATTTTCACCTGTTAAAATACATCAATGGGGAAAGTTTCCTATTCAACGAGATAAAATGCGCTTCGCGGATTTTATCTCGCTATCGCGACGCTCGCCTCACACGAATACTTCGCATTCGGCTGCGGCTCACTGTTCGCGTAAATAAAGAAAGGCTGCTGCATTGATTTGCAACAGCCTTCCACAGTCTTCCTATTAAAACTTCATATTCAGAACAACCGCAAGCCCGACAAAGACAACCGCCATGATTCGGGTCAGACGAATCAGATTGCCTTCTTTGGAACGGCCCTTGTTTTTGCTCCAATAGGTGTCTGAAGTTGTAGACATACCGGCGATCGCGCCAAGACCTCTATCCTTGCCCTGCTGCATGAGAACTACAATAATCAAGGCAACGGAATCTATTGCAAACAACACTGTCAATACAGTACGAAGAATAACCAAAACCAAACCCTCCTGTGATCAACGAGATAAACACGCTGCGCGAGTTTTATCTCGCTATCGCGACGCTCGCCACACACGAATACTTCGCATTCGGCTGCAGCTCACCGTTCGCGTAAATCAAAAACTCACAAACACGATCATATCATACCGTACCGGCAAATTCAAGGACCAATTCTCATAGATTACCATTCGTAACAGCTCGACAGTTACTGTTCACTCACAACTATGTACGGCAAGGATTTTACAGTCCTGTTGCCATTCGCAAACTGGCTGTAACAAAGTTTTATCCTT
>OMUU01000078.1 GCA_900314295.1 uncultured Lachnospiraceae bacterium
AAACTGATTTCCATGCATCTGCTGTCTTTTACTTACGCGAACAGTGAGCCGCAGCTGAAATGTGAAGTATTCGTGTGCGGCGAGTGTCGCGACAACGAGAGTAAACTCGCGCAGCGTGTTTTATCTCGTTTACAGATCAATCTCCCCGGTAAATACCGTCTCTGCGGGCCCCGTCATGTAGACGAGGTTCGCCCTCTGATCCCACTCGATCGTGAGATCTCCGCCCCGGAGCTTCACCGTGATCGGCACATCAGCTCTTACCTTTCCGTTCACAATCGACGCAACCGCCGCTGCGCACGAACCGGTGCCACAGGCCAGTGTCTCACCGGAGCCTCTCTCCCACACCCGCATCTGTATGGTGTCATCTCCAAGCACTTTAATGAATTCGGTGTTCACCTGTTCCGGAAAGATCGCATTTTTCTCGAACTTCGGTCCGATCTCCTCGCTTTTCAGGTCATCCACCTCGTCCATGAAGACCACCGCGTGCGGATTTCCCATCGATACCGCCGTAAAACGATACTCCTTTCCGTCAATCATGATCGGCGCGTCAATCGCCTTCTCCGAGTCCGAAAGCACCGGAACCTTCGCCGCCGTAAGCTCTGCCGGGCCCATGTTGACACGCACGCTCTTCGTCCTTCCGTTTTCGACCGTCAGGTCCAGAATCTTGATACCGCTCTGCGTATCGATCTTCATCCTCGTCTTCGGTACGATCCCGTTATCGTACACGTACTTTGCCACACAGCGGATGCCGTTTCCGCACATCTTCGCCCGGGAGCCGTCCGCATTGTAAATATCCATCTCACAGTCCGCCTTCACCGACGGCTTTATCAGAATCAACCCGTCCGATCCGATGCCGAAATGGCGGTCGCTCACCCGGATGGAAACCTCAGACGGATTCTCCACCGTCTCCTCAAAACAGTTCACATATACATAATCATTGCCGCAGCCGTGCATTTTCGTAAATTTCATATGCATGCCCTCCGTTTTTTTATCTTATTATAGCGATTCTATCTTTTAAAACCATTCAACCTTCCCAAGATCGAAAACCTGCAATTTTCTCAAGCTGAGAAACCTTCCGGTCTTCGACTCCGGGACACGAATTACATGTTATTTTTCATTTTCGTTCTGACTCTGCCGGATTCGGAAGTAAATCTGCTTCTGACCGTTTACGTCCTTCCGCTCTTCCCATTCATAGGAGCCGAGGGATTTAATAAAAGCCGTGAACTTGTTGTACCCGAAATTCCGAACATCGAATTCCGGCATCCGTCTGGAAAGCTGATCGCCGAGCTTTCCAGAAAAGATCCAGTTGTCCTCATCGGAAAATTTCTCAATGATCGTGTTCAGTGCGTTCCGGACACGACTCAGATCCTTCTGCCGCTTCTTCTCCAGCTCCCGCTCTTCCTTTGTCTTCGTCTTTCTGACGTTCTTCTTCTTCGTCGCAGCCTTTGACGCCTTGCGCGCCGCCAGAGATTTCTCTGCAGCCGCAGCAGCTTCCGCCTCTGTCTCCGCTTCTGCTTCTGCCTCCGCCTCGGCATCTGCCGCCTCCTGCTGCTTCTGCTCATAGAGCATGTCCAGGTACTTGAACTGATTGCAGGCTGTAATAAACGGCATCGGCGTCTTCGTCTCGCCCATTCCGATCACCTGCATCCCCGCCTCGCGAAGACGCGCAACCAGTCTTGTAAAATCGCTGTCTGAGGACACAATGACAAAACCGTCGACAGTATTGGAATACAGAATATCCATGGCATCGATAATCATCGCGGAATCGGTGGAATTCTTTCCCGTCGTGTAGCTGTACTGCTGGATCGGAATGATGGAATTGTTCAGAAGCACCTGCTTCCAGGAATTCATCCTCTGGCTGGTCCAGTCCCCGTAGATTCTCTTGTAGGTCGCGATTCCATTATTCGATGTCTCTTCCAATATGATCTTGATATACTTCTCCGACACATTGTCCGCATCAATCAGAACAGCAAATTTCAACTCATTTTCCATATATTTTCCTTTTAATAATAAAAAATCACTCTTAATTTTTCCGAGAAAACGCATAAAATAAAAAGACAGAATCAGTATAACATTCTGTGACCGATTCCGCAAACTATCCGGCAATCCGCAAAATTTCCGCAACGGTGTCTGCGAATGCCGGTCAGATAAGGAATGCAGCCGTAAGAAATCTTGCCAGGAGGAAAAAGCAATGAACAGACATGCCATAGCCTTACAGATCAAGCCGGGAAAATTTAACGATTTCCGTTCCGGACTCGGCAGAATCTGGAGCAACCTCACCCACCTGATGGATGACCTTGAGATCACAAACTTCAGTCTCTGGAACGTCGAGGATCTGGTATTTGGCTATTACGAGACAGATGTCCTGTCTCCGAAGCCCACCGAAAAGCAGAAGGAAGAATTCCGCCGTCTCGAATCGCAGATGGAAGATTCCTATGCATGGATCTCCGATCCCGGTCAGGAAATGCGCCTGATGTACCACGATTTCGGTATTGTCCGCCCCAATAAGGAACTCATCCGCCACCGGGTATTTGTCACAAAATTGAAGGGTGATTTTCAGGAAGAATACAAGCGCCGTCATGACGGCCTGATCGAGGCGAGAAACGGAAAGATCGATCCCGGCCCCGACAGCAACTTCTCGATCTGGAACGCGAAGGATTACATCTTCGGCTATGACGAAATCGACGTCACCATGGAGACCGCCGAAACCGAAGAAGACCGGAAGGCCACCATTCAATGGGAGACGAAAATGCTGGAAATCATGAGCTGGTACACGGACGATGTCGACTGGATTACGGGAGAGCACCACAAGCACATCATCCGTCTCGGATACCACAACTGAGCGGAATTCGCGCCGTTGCGTTGATGCCGCTGCGTTTTCCTTTATCATGGTAAAGTATTAAACTTTATATTGATCTTTCTGTCCTGAAATGTCATAATCAATAAGAATTGAAAAAACAGCAGGTGACACCATCTCACGTATGGTTGTTGCCTGCTGTCATGCATATGGAAAATAGGAAAACCTGAACCGTTACAAATCATGATAGAAAAGAGGATAGAGTCATGTCAAAATGGGAAAATAATGTGCGCCGAGTGGTTCCGTATGTGGCGGGAGAACAGCCGAAGAACCAGCCGGACATGGTAAAGCTGAACACAAATGAGAACCCGTATCCGCCGTCGCCGAAGGTGGCCGAGGCCCTGGAAAAGATTTCTACTGATGATATGCGCCTCTATCCGGACCCGGCTGCCACCGACCTCGTAAACGCGATTGCCTGTCAGTATCAGGTAAAGCCCTCTCAGGTCTTCGTCGGCGTCGGCTCGGATGACGTACTCGCCATGGCCTTCCAGACCTTTTTCAACTCCGACAAGCCCATCCTGTTTCCGGACATCACCTATTCCTTCTATGACGTATGGGCGGACTGCTTCAGCATTCCCTATAAGCAGATCCCCCTGGATGAAAGCTTCGCGATAAATCCGGACGATTACCAGCAGGAAAACGGCGGCATCGTCTTCCCGAACCCCAACGCCCCGACCGGACTCGCGCTCTCTCTCGATATCATTGAGAAGATTCTGAAGGCAAATCCCGACGTAGTCGTGATCGTGGATGAGGCCTATGTGGACTTCGGCGCACCGTCCGCGCTCCCCCTCCTCGACCGCTATGAGAACCTTCTCGTGGTACAGACCTTCTCCAAGTCACGGGCACTCGCCGGCATGCGGATCGGGTACGCGATCGGAAACGAGAAGCTCATCGGATATCTTCAGGACGTCAAGTACTCCTTCAACTCCTACACGATGAACCGCACATCCATAGCACTCGGCGTCGCCGCCGTTGAAGATGAGCCCTATCATCAGCAGATTGTACGGAAAATTGTGGAAACCAGAGAATGGTCCAAGGAAGAGCTCCGAAAGCGGGGATTCCACTTCGCAGACTCCTCCTCGAACTTTATTTTCGCCAGACACGAATCCATTCCCGCGAAGGAATTGTTTGAAGCGCTTCGCGAAAAGCATATCTATGTCCGCTATTTCGATAAGCCCAGAATCGACAACTATCTGCGCATCACCATCGGAACGCGCGAGCAAATGCAGAAGCTGTTCGATTTTCTTGATCATTATATCGGAGCGTAAATCGAGATATAACATGCTTCGCGAGTTTTATCTCGCTATCGAGACGCTCGCCGCACCCGGCTGCGGCTCCCTGTTCACGCACATCAAAGATCCGGCTTCTCACTTCCGCGAGAAGCCGGATCTTTATTTTTTTCGTTATGAGTATCTCTTCCAGGTCTTTGGATACAGCATGATCAGGACCGGCAGAATCTCCAGGCGTCCCGCCAGCATGTCAAAAATCAGGATGATCTTTGAGAAATAGCTGTACATAGAGAAGTTACTGGTAGGACCGACCACGGAAAATCCCGGGCCGATGTTATTCAAGGTCGCAGCCACCGCCGACACATTTGTCTCAAAATCAAAGCCATCCACGGATATCAGAAGGACCGACGCCCCGAAGATGAGGAAATAGGTGGTGAGGAAGATGTACAGAGAGCGAAGCGTCCGGCTTCCCACCGGAGCCCCGTCCATACGCACCTTCTTCACGCTCCTGGGATGTACCAGCTGATACAGCTCCAGCAGCATGGATTTTACCGCGACGATCAAACGGCTGACCTTGATACCGCCGCCCGTGCTTCCGGCGCAGGCGCCGCAGATCATCAGAAGAAACAGAATCGTTTTCGAGAAGGACGGCCATTTGTCGAAATCCGCTGTCGCGAATCCTGTCGTCGTGATGATGGTCGCGACCTGGAAAAATGCGTGCTTCAGCGCAATCCACACGGAGGAATAGAGATGCGCAATATTGATCGTAATCGCCGCTCCCGATGCCAGAATGATAGCAAAATAACCCCTGACCTCCTCCATCCGCAACGCATCCTTCGGATGGCGGATCAGCATCAGATAATAGAAGGTAAAATTCACACCAAAGGCCAACATTGCAATCGTCAGAATCCACTGCTGCACGGAGGTGTAGTCAGCACAGCTGGAGTTCAGCACTGCAAAGCCTCCGGTACCTGCCGCGCCGAACGACAGACACACCGCGTCAAACCATTGCATCCTCGCGATCAAAAGCGCAGCAATCGTAATCAATGTCATGCCCAGATAGATGCGGTACAGCGTCCGGGCATTATTTTTCACCTGCGGTACAAACTTCGAGACCTCATAGCCCGGGCTCTCCGCCTTCATCAGGTTCATATGAGAGCCGCCGCGGCTCGGAATCAGCATGAGAAGGAATACAAGAACTCCCATGCCTCCGATCCAGTGCGTAAAGCTGCGCCAGAACAGTGATGCATGACAGAGCGCCTCAACATCCGTCAGGATAGAGGAACCGGTCGTCGTAAAGCCGGAAACCGTCTCAAAAACCGCATCCACGTAGTGCGGAATCTCCCCGGTCAGCACAAAGGGAATGCTGCCGTACGCACTGATCAGAAGCCAGGAAAGGCCGACCGATACGTATCCCTCTCTGGTATAGATCTGCATATTCTTCGGCTTCCGTCTGGAAAAAATCTCTCCTGCCGCGATAGCAATTCCCGCGAGCAGCAGATATATCACTCCCTGCTTTTCCTGGTAAATCAAAGAGATAATAAAAGGTGCAAGCAGCAGAAAGCCCTCAATCTTCAGAACCCACGAAAGCACCCATCCAATTACAGGATAATTCATTTCTTCATCCGCCTTATCTATTTACAGGATTCTCCAATCCCACAGCTTCAAAACGCCTCATCCCCAGCCACACTGCATTCAGGCTGTATTGCCCGCGTTTCACGTCAAAAACGGCGTTCTCTTCCGATCCCGTTTATTTCGCAATGATGTCCGCGATATCATCAAAACCGCTGTACGTCGTCACGATAATGACATGATCGTCCGCCTCGAACGCATCCTGTCCGCCGGGTATGATCAGTTTTCCCTTGCGCAGAATTCCCGCAATCAGGACATTGCTTTTCATTGGCATGCTGCTCAGCGGAATGCCGTTCAGCTTGGAATTCGGCTGAATCCGAAAGCCCATGGCCTCAACTCTTCCGTTCATCAAACGATAAAGCGTCTCCATGTTGCTCTCCAGGCTGTTATTCGCCGCACGCACATACTGGATGATCCTCTGTGTCGTCAGCAGCTTCGGATTTACCACACTGTCCAGCTGAAGCGAATCGATTACCTCGTTGAAATCCACATGGTTGACCTTTGCGATCACCTTTTTTCTGACCTTTTCCTGTGCAAAAAGAGACAGGATCGCGTTAACCTCATCGATTCCCGTGCAGGCCACGAACGCATCCGTGTTCTCCAGATTTTCCTCCATGAGAATCTCCTGGTCGCTTCCGTCTGCACAATCGATGGTCGCCTGCGGAAACATGTCGTTGAGCTCCGAGCATCTCTTCGGATTTTTCTCGATGATCTTGACATCGATCCCGTTCTTCAGAAGGATCTTTGTCAGATAATAGGAAATCTCGCCTCCGCCGATGATGGTGCAGTTCTTAACCCGGTTGGTAGGCACGCAGATTTTACGGAAAAACGAATTGGCATCCAGCGGCTCCAGAATCACTGTCAGAACATCTCCCGCCGCAGGCACAAAATCACCGTTCGGGATCACAATGTCATTGCCTCTCTGCGCGATACAGATCAACAAGTTGTAATGAAACCTTGCCGACATTTCCTTCAGAGGAATCCCGATGATCGAACAGTCTGCCGGTACCTTAAAGCGCATCAGACTGATCCGGTCTCCGGCAAAGCTGTCAATCTCTATCGCACTCGGGTACTGCATCAGATGCGCCATTTCCCTTGCTGCCTCCAGCTCCGGATTGATGGTCATCGACAGATGCAGCTCGCTTCTCAGGAAGCTGCTCTCCTCGGAATAGACCGGATTCCTGACCCTCGCAATGGTATAACAGTCTGCTTTCTGCTTTGCAATCACACAGACCAGAAGATTCACCTCGTCACTTTCTGTAACCGCAATCACCATATCCGTGTGCTCCAGGTCCGCCTCACACAAGACGTTGTAGCTCGTCCCATTTCCCGTAATGCCCATGACATCATAAATGGTTGAGACGTCCCGCACCACCTGCGCGTTCGTATCAATAACCGTAATATTGTGACGTTCCTTGGACAGCTGGGATACCAGCGTCCTTCCAACCTTTCCGCAGCCGACAACTATTATCTGCATGCCAACTCCCTCTCTCATCTATGAATCATATGTATAAGGCCCGGCGGCTCCTGCCCGCACCACGACAAGTATTCACATTTCACTATTTTTCACAGAAAAAACACAAATACGAATTATAACACTCCCTGCCTCTTCTTACAACAGCCAAAAAACCACCCGCTCTTACCTATAGGCCAAAATAAACCACCCGCTCTTACCTATAAGCAAAAATAAACCGTCTGCTCTCACCCCTTCAGAAAATCAAATGCATCTCCGGAATTATTGTGGATGAAATACATCAGATGGTACGCACAGTTCAGAGAAACCCGTTCCTCCCTCAGAATGCGCCTGCACTCCTCCCGATCCGCGAGAACGACCTCAATCTCTTCGCTTTCCTCCATAAAACGTCCGCTGATCTGTCCGTCCGCGTACCCGTAGACCGTCGCACAGGATTCATCTGTCATCCCGACCGTTGTATACCGCGGTTCCTCGTACATCCTGTCCGCATCCACCGGCATAAGCGTCAGCCCGGTCTCCTCATGCAGCTCACGAACGGCGGCAGTACGGAAGCTTTCTCCTCTCTCTACCAGCCCTGCCGGAAGCTCATATACATAATCATCAATCGGATAGCGGTACTGACGGATCAGAACCACCCGGTCCCTTTTCTCTCCGTACAGGCTGTATATAATCACACCGTCCGCATTGTTCTCCCTCGTCCGGATCTTCAGCTCATCCGTATTCTCCGCACGGGACGCAACCATGTAATGACTCCGGTGTCCTTTTTTATTATGTCCGTCAACCTCGAACATGTTGACATATCTGCTGTTTGTCAGCTGTGTAATCTTGTCTATCGTAGCCATATATTTCTCCTCCTAGCTCGTAATTATACGCTTTCCCGGTCCCTTTTCAATACACTCGAGATCGCGGCCTTGCGCCGCCAAATGAAATACAACAAAAAGGCCGCCGCACCAGCCTATTCAGCTTGTGCGGCGGCCCCGTGGTCATTTCAATTGAAAAACAGCCGTCTCCGGTCCGCGGCGCATGCCTGGCACACCCAGTATCCTCGATCCATGCAAAAAACTGCAAATACCGTGCGCCGGTTTCCAATATCCGATCAGCCCCTTCCCTTCAGAAGCGGTGATACCCGCTTGTAGATCAGGAAGGTAATTGCCACATCGATCATTCCCTTAATAAAGGTAAACGGCATGTTGAATACGACAAGACTCTGGAAGATGCTCTTCACACCCGGGAAAATCGCCTGGTAAGCCGCCAGGATGGTCTCCTCCGGCATGAAATTGTAGTATACCGGATACACAATCGCATAGTTAAAGGGAACAGAAACCACTGCCATGGCGACGGCTCCGATGAAGGAAGCCAGGATCGCTCCTTTTTTTGTCTTGCTGCGCTTATAGATCAAGCCCGCGATTCCGGTAAATACTGCTCCGAGAACGAAATTGCAAAGCTCTCCGACCGCAAAGGATCCGGAGAACAGGCAGTGGATCAGATTTTTGATGAGCTCAATCAGAATACCGCACACCGGTCCCATCGCAAAAGCGCCCAACAGAGCCGGGAGATCGGAAAAATCCAGCTTGACGAAGGTCGGCATGAGCGGCGCCGGAACCTCAATCAGCTGCAGGATAAAGGCGATGGCGGAAAGGATTCCGGTCACCGCGATATAATGAACCGTAAGGTTCTGTCTTCTCGCTGCGTTTGTTACTGCTGTGTTCGTTGTGTCTGCCATTCTTATCTCCTCTTTTCTGTTCTTGCGGACGTAAGCAAACGGTTCCGCAGATATTGAGAGATCTTCTCTGCGTACACCGGAACGGATCCGATCTCTGTCCTGTGTACGAACAAGATAAAATACGCTGTGCGAGTTATATCTCGCTGTCGCGACGCTCGCCGCACACGAATCCTTCGCATTCGGCTGCGACTCACTGTTCGCGCAAAAAAGCCCGCATCCTTTTGAGATACGGGCGAATCAGCATCATTATCGTTTACTTCCTGAGCAGCTCTGCTCTCGCTGCCTTCAAAGTAAGGAATGGTACCATCTTCTTTCATCCAGACTTTACTGTTGGTACCGGAGTTTCACCGGTTCGACTGCATTGGCAGGTCGCGGACTATACCGCCAGTGGGGATTTTCACCCCGCCCTGAAGATCTCCTGTTTTTTGTTTACGCCACCATAATAGCGCGAACACTTAGAAAATGCAATATAAAATTTAAGCTGTCGAATTTTTCCGGCAGACTCACAGTCACTGTTCACGCATCAGGACACAAAATGATCACAAAAAGTTCATTTGTATACGAACTATCAATAAGATAGAATATAAGTTGTTTGAAATAACCGCTATCTCATTTAACGAAGAGAAGGAGTGTTCCTCAGATGAAAAATGTAAAAGAAGACAGACAGACGACAGACAGCCAGGTTAAGAATTACGATTTTAATTTTGAGGGTCTGGGTGAAGCGATCAAAAAGCTGCGCATAGAAAAGGGACTGACACAGAATGAAGTAGCCACAGAGCTTCATGTAACCCCGGGCTACATCAGTAACGTCGAGAACAGCCGGACGGCCATGTCCATCAAGGTTCTGTGCTATTTCGCAAATATCTGCGATATCACCGTTGATGAGATTCTCGGCAGAACCATTCCCGAGTACCACGGAACCTCCCTCGACAATAAACTGTTCGAAGAGATTCACTCCATGTCAGACGATGAGAAGGAGAAGCTCCTCGCGACTATCGCAATCTGGAAGAAGAAGTAAATTCCCCCTCAGTTCTGCCTCAGATAACCGCTCACCTGATCCGCGAGCGGTTTTTTGCTGTTAAAAAACCGCACGTACCCCTCCAGAGAAGATGCCTTCTCCCGCAGCGTTCTGGATTTCTCCCAGATGAAGATTCCGGCCTTTCCCTTTCCGTTCTTCGCTTCCTGAATCATGTTCTCGCCGGCGGAATTCCCGTCAAAGCCGATCAGCAGTGACGGCCGTCTCTCGAAGATTTCATAATTGAAGCTCTTGTAGATCCCCATGCTCTCGCTTTCCGTCGATATGCGTATGCGCACTCCCGCCTCTTCCAGCTGTCTGCACTCCTCACGGGTAAGCATTGACGGTACAAAGGAATAAATCAGAAACCCCTTCTCGTTATGCTCCAGAAGATATTTTTCATACCCCCGCAGCCGGTTCCCGATGACAAAAAATACCTCTTCCGGATTCAGGCTTTCCAGCAGCGCATCCAGCTGTCTGCTTCCCTCCTCCGTAATCCGTGTCGCCCGCTTCTCGGAATTAAAGCTTCCGCCCATCAGGATAACCGGAAGTCTGTCCCAGGGAAGCTCGCGGATGCTGTCCTTCAGCTCGGTGTTTGCATCTACTCTGTGATTCCGACGGAGCCGAAGCCCACCGCTCCTCGCCTCCGCCTCTTCCATTTTTTCCAGAAGGACGTCCTCAAAGTCCCTTCCCGCCAATATCTGATGAAGCTCGATCTTCTTTCTCGAGTAGGATTCCTGACCCTCCCGGATAATCTCCGTCTCCGTCTGCTTCATGCTCATCATTTCATCCGGCGTCAGCTCCAGAAGCTTCTCCAGAGAAAGCTGCTCATCGATCGAATTCGTTCCGTAGAGCGCGGCTCCATCCGTGCCCTGTACACAGCGGATGCCCACCGCCAGATACTGCCGGAGCGGATGGTTCTCCAGTCCGTTCAGATTGTTCAGTCTGACATTGGAGGTGAGCTGAAATTCGAGAACGACGTTGTTCTCGATCAGCGCTTTCATAACCTCTTTTCCCTTTTTCGTCTTCAGGCTGTAGGTATAGAGTCCGTGGCCCAGTCGCACTCTCGGCATCTTCTGCCCGGGCGCCAGAGAATCCCTTACACATTCGATGCTGTGCGCGATGTTGTCCTTCTGGCTGTCGTTCTCTCCCGCGTGGATCCGGATCACGAAATCCGGGACCTTCTTCGTGATTTTGACGATTTCACGGAACATCGGCTTCAGCGTGATGATGTCGTTGATTTCTTCTCCGACAAAATCACACCCGGCCACATAGGGATCGAGCGCGACCGCCTGAAGCACATTCAGATTCCGGATGAGATAATCCTCCGGCGTTACCTGATCCTTGACGATCGTCAGAGGGATTCTCCGGATGGCGGCCAGGAAACGGATCATGACGCCGGTCTCCCGGTAGATTTTCGGCATGATCTCATGAACCTCCTGCAGCATCTCAAGCGACTCATATTTTTTGACCAGGGTGGTGTCGCTGATCTCCGCATAGCAGATTCCCTGCTTCTGATAGCTTCTCGCAATCCAGAGAAGATCATCCTGAAAAACCGTGTTCCGGTGATAGTCCGGATTTTCTCCGTCCTTTCTCATCTGAATCAGCGCGGCCAGCACATCCTTGTCCGGGATCTGATGAACGCCGGAGAGATCCATCTTCTCCTCGCTTTCCTTTCCCTTGGTGAAAATATAGCGGTACAGATATACCTTCTCCAAATTCGTAAAGACCGCCTGTCCGTCCTTCAGAATCGCGAGAGACGTCCGAATCTTCACGATATTCTGCTCGGCATGATCCAGATTGTTCAGAATCAGATCTGCAAAATTGATCACCGTATTGTCATTGATCTTCCGGTCCAGGTACTTTCCCTTCAGCTCTGAGCTGGAAAACTGCCTGGCGACCTTCGCCCTTTGCGCGGCGAGCCGCTCCTCCTGCTCCGCCGTCAGCTCAAGGTTCAGCTTCCGGATGTAGTAAAGGGGATACTGAATCTGATGATAGATTCCAAGGGCAATCAGGATATCCGGAGACAGATTGCCGTTCATATGCGTGTGAAGATCCGCACGGAATTTATATTCCCTGCGGATATATGTCTTGAAGATCGTTTTTGAAATATCGAACCGATAATCCCGCGTCTGACTCATCAGCGTCTTGGCGATGGACGGAATCGAGGCCTTCATCTCCACTCTTCCATCCGGATAGATATTGGCGACCTTGGTATTTCCGAGACGGAAAATATAGACCTCCTCATTCGCCGCATCAATGTAGCACGGAACCTCACCGCGAATGACCAGAAGTCCCCGTTCATTCTCGCAGAGCGGAAGGTCACAGAGCTTCGCCAGATTCCGTATAAGGTTTCCGGAATGATGATTTGGCGTCTCCAGTTCATAGCAGAGTCTTCCCAGGTCGCGATAAAGATTTACAATGATATCCTTCTCATTGTCCAGAAAAAAGCAGGTGAAATATGTCATAGTTTCTTCCTTTATTAATTTAATGACCTGGTATTAATGTAATTTAATGACCCCGATTTACGCAATGACCTGATAGAAAACCGCTGCATCACAACGAAATATTTTGAGCACCAGCGTCTGTGATACGGATCCGTCAGCCGGCCGCGCCGTTTCCGTAATAGGATGCATCGGAATATCCGGAACCGTTATCCGCGCTGTAGTTCGTCCCGTAGCCGTTTTCGCTTTCATACTGCCCGGAAGTTCCGGAATTATTCGTATTGTATGTATTATCGCCGTATGTGGCATCTCCGTATGTCACAGATCCGTATGTACTGTCGGTTCCGTTATTATAGGTACCGCTGCCACTGTAATCTTCGCCGTACCCCGAATCGGTATAGCCATTGCTTCCATCGCTCTCCGAAGCATAACCACCGTCGGTGCTGTAGGATGTACTGTCACTGTAGACGTCCGTGTCAGAATAAGCGGACGAGGAGGCGACCTCCTCCAGCTTCTCATCCAGATCGTCCGGCAATGCCTTTCCGTAGAGATAGTTCTGGAGATAAGCGCTGTTCAGATACAGGTTGGGAACAAGCACTGACATGCCTTCGATCTGTCCCTCGGTGAAAGTCCCGTCCACCGGAATACGGTATGTCTCGATTGTGGTGATATGATTCACTGACAGCGTCTTCACGTAGCTCAGCAGCTCGCTGTTCTTCAGATCCGTTGTGATGCATGGAAAAATCTTGGACGCAAGAGACAGGAGCTTTGTGGCACTGAGATTCTGCACCTTCTTGTAAGCTGCCATGATCACCTTTTTCTGTCTCTCGGTTCTGTCCCAGTCGGAATTTCCGACATAACGCATTCTGGCATAGCAGAGAACCTGCTTTGGCTTCAGCGTGTTGACGCCTTCCTTCAGTCCCCACGCCTCGTTTACCTCCGCATTGTCATCCGCGGATCCAAGTCCTTCATTCGCATTCATATATGTAGCTTCGTCGTAGGTCAACTCGATATCCAGATCACCGACCTCTGTCAGTGCCTCGAGGAAGCCGTCAAAATCGACCTCTACGTTTCCATCAATATCCACGCCGAAGTTCTGTTCTATGGTCTTGTCCAGTAGCTCCATTCCTCCCAGCGCATAAGCCGCATTCAGCTTGTTCGCCTGATATCCGGGAATCTGTACATACATATCCCTCATCAGTGTAACCAGCTTGATTTTCTTCTCCTTTGTATTGATGCTGCAAAGGATCATGGAATCGGAACGCTGCCCGCTCTCTCCGGATCTCGCGTCCTGACCGATCAACAGGAGGTTTTTGACGTCATTATCCTTCATGACGTCAATATCGCTGGTATCGCCCCAGTCGATGTCACTTGCCGTCAGGGTGTCGTTTGCCTTGTCGCCGTCAGCATCGAAGGTCTCCACAGCACCTGCGGAATTCATCGAAGCGGATACATGGTTGATCTTGCCCAGCAGTCCCTGCAGATACACCGCCGTCATCAGGCCTCCGGCGATGACGAGCGCCATCACAAAGGTGAGAACCGTAACCACACGCTTCTTTTTTCTGCGCTTTCCGGCTCCCTGTGTTCTCCTCCGGGCTGTATTCTCCCGCAGGTCACTTTCCGGGTCTTCTCGCCGGCCGGAACTTTTCCTGACCTTGTTCTGGCGGGAGTTATGATCCGCGCGTACCGAGGTCTTTTTTCTGTCCTTCTTCCCTGTACGGCTGCCGGAGTAAGATCTCGCGTACCGGTCCAGGTCAAGATCCAGATAAGACTCCGCATCATCGTCCGGATCATCCTCTCCATATTCGTCGTACTCATCCGGATATCCGGGCCTGTATCTCGTCTCCCGACCGGAATCGTAATTACGCTCCGGACGCCCGGAATCATGGTTTTCTCCCGAATGCCTGCGTGAATATCCGCCGGAATTCTCATTTGAATGCTTAGAAGCCATAATCATCACCTTTAACAAACTGTATCGATAAGTGTATATAACCTTTAAATAGTACCACAAAAATGTTAAAAACCAAATAAAAAAAATATAAACCAGCTGGATTCCTCAAAATTTAGCGGCTATTGTAGGTACGAACAACTTTGATACACAAAAGATCCACATCACTGCATGCAGGCAGTAATGCGGATCTTTTCAAGTTTTTCATGCTGTTAGATTTTATGCAACTTTTCTCCGGTTGCATCTTTTATTGAAAGTTATCGTTGTCTGGATTTTTCCTCTTATAACTGAAATGTTTTCAGTTGCCTTATGGTACATTTCCCACCAACAGAATGAACTGTATTTTTGACCTGATCATTCGACGCATAAACATTAGAGCTCATGACAGTATGATAATCTTCAAAAAATACTTCAACCGAACATCTATCGATAAAAATATCAACTGTAAGATATGCTTTATCATACTTCCTGATTTCAGTATGAGCTGTTCCCCTACTCCATCCATCTGCATGATCCCTGTCCATAATGATCATCTGATGTTCCAGATCCAGTATGACATCCAGGTGGTATTCATCATTTCCCTTTAAGGAAAAAACTACCTGTCGGGCATCTGTAGCATTAAGATCAATAACTGCCTGGATTTCACATGTCTGTTTTTCTGGTAAAATAATGTATGGTTTGTCCGTTATTTCAAGAGCGTTCTGCTCTGATTCATGTGTTCGTAAAGTACAATACTCCTCTATTGGCAGAAAAGATAGCGTATTATCGTTATTCAATCGTATCTCTCTGACCAGATTAAAACTACCGCACCAATCTTCCTTATATGTAGGTCCCCAGTCTTTCCATCGCGGCATCCAGTCCCATTCATTCGCCCATGCTACAACCATTCTTCGTCCACGGTGATCCACAAATGACTTCGGCGCATAGAAATCAAATCCGCTGTCACTATTTCCGGTGATATTATAGGTGAACTTTCCTGTTTTATAATCAAAATCACCAACTAGATATATTGCTGTCCGGTTTCCTACTCCCATTGGTGAAATCAGCAGAATATACTTTCCATCCAACTCGAAGAAATCCGGGCATTCCCACATATAACCAAGATCACCGTAGCTTTCTGCCAGGACATTTACATAATCCCAATGAAAAAGATCCCGGGATTTGTATAAAAGCGCTTTTGCAAGATTGTTTTTCGTTGCTCCGCAAACCATGTAATAATATCCGTCATGCTCCCAGACACACGGATCTCTGAAGTTTGCTTCATCATAACCCTCTGGGGCCTTTAAAACAGGATTGCCCTCATATTTTTCAAAATGAATACCATCCTCGCTATACGCAACACACTGGACCTGCTTAAATCCATCTCCATCATTGTACGTTCCTGTATAAATCAGATACAGACGACCATCTTTTTCAATAGCGCTTCCTGAAAAACAGCCACCTTTCTGATGATTATCATATGGTTCACTGGGAGCAAGTGCGAGAGGTAAATATTCCCAATGTATCATATCCTCACTGACTGCATGACCCCAATACATAGAATCCCAGAATGGGGAGAATGGATTGTACTGATAAAAGAAATGATACTTTCCCTTGTAGTCTATAATTCCATTCGGATCATTCATCCAGCCGACTTCAGGCATAAAATGGAACTGCTGCCTCCAATGTCCGTTCAAAGATACCTTTTTGTGATGGTCAATGAATTCCTGTGCAACTGAGATTTTCTGTTTCATTAATTCTGTAGACATATAAATATCTCCATTTCTATTGAAGCCATCCCCTGTAAAGCTGTCATCATATTCCTTGGATTCATGCTCATTTCACATCATTTTTATTATATTCTGCCCTCAGCTCATGTGCAAACTCTGTGTTTAACCTCGACTCTTTTCTGCATTTTTGCTCTTTTATTCTAAACTGCTCTTCTCTCGCCGGCTTATATGCTTCCCAGCGCTTTTCATATTTCTCAAGAGCCTCCACCATCTCATCTGTAAGTTCTGGCTTTTCCAGTTTTCTCTCCGGCTCAATCGGTACAACAGGTATACGCTCCTCAACCGGAGGAACTGTGATATCGGTAACTGTTGGAAGTTTCTGATACCAGTAAGCGGTCGAACACCATTCATCAGACAGGTGATTCGCATGTCCATGCTCAATCGTTACCTTGATGTGTTTTTTAAAATGCACAGGATCTGTAATGTGAAAACGATATGCCACATTGAATCCATGCGGGCTGTCTGCCTCGTGAACAATTGTTCCGAAAAATGGGAAGTTATTTCTCTGTACTCCCCAGCCCTGGTTGAGATAATCCTCTGTTCCAGTGCCGTTCAAACTCGGGTACTCTTCACCGTCAATGAAGAACATATCATTACCTTCTCCCCACCAGCTTCCCTGATAATGTTTCACTGTAAGATTACATCCTACATACTGCCCTTCTCCATCGACATCCAGAAGAACATAATTGTTCTCCCCTTTAAAATTCGTAACATTATTTACTTCCGGCGCATTGACCTGAATATCTGGCCCCCACCCCTTTGTAGGGTTTTCACGATGCCAGCATGCATGAAAATAAGCAGTATCGTCACCGAGTGGTTCGTGATACATTTCATAATCTATATTAAAATACAGGATGAAAGGAAGATCATTTTCATTGATAATCTCAATTTTTGCTTTCTTATTGAATGGCATTGGGAAATAACAGGTCACACCGCACGGCGCACCGTACCTTCCCTGCTCCTCAGGCTTTAAGGATACAGTAAAGGGCAGCGAATTCAAATTTCCTGGATAGGAGTTCCCTATGCAGAAGAAATCTCCTAATGGAACAAGGACGCTCGGTTTATCCTGATCATCCCAGGTCATTTTGATAAGCACCTTCCGGTAATAAAATGGATCATAATCGTCCCAGACCAGGCCAAGAGCCGGCCCGACTTCATTAACAGGTGCAGACTGTGCATTCATAACCGGATCAATGATAGCAGGCTTAATGACACGACGGCATGAAGATGTCATCCAGATATGCGTAATGCATCCGGGGCCCTCCACCTCTCCAAGCGTAATAGTCTCCTTAGCTGGAATTTCCCAGTAGTCCTGGTTCTTTCCCCTTTGATCCCAGCTAGCGAGTCTTCCGTTCCGTACATCCTTCACTTTTGTTAAATTTTTAAAAAGTCCTGAAATATTACTCATGTTATTCTCCTTTTATGTTAATGTAATTATTGTCTTTTCCTTCGCTAGTGCCGTCCGATACACCCTGATTGACTGCCGGACATCCCAGCCGATGCCTTCTAATTATCTTATCCCTTGACTGCTCCAGCGGTCATACCTTCCACAATATTTCTCTGGAAAATCCCATAGAATATAAGCTCCGGAACGATCATCATAATACTTGACGCAATGATCCCACCATAATCCACACTGTATTTTCCCTTAAAGAAAGAAGCTCCCATAGACAGTGTATAATCCGTTACATCGCGCAACATAACCGAAGCAAATGGATACTCATTCCAGATATAGAGAACATTAAATATCACGATAGTTGCGATCACTGGCTTTGACATTGGAATTATCACTTTGGTTATCAAATCAAATAAATTACAGCCATCAATAATTGCTGCCTCATCAATTTCAGCTGGCAATTTTTTCAGATATCCTGTAAAGAGTAACGTATTAAAGGATATTGATGTTGCTACATAAGGAAAGACCAACCTTAACTTTCCGCTGATATGCAAAAGCACACTAATTCTGTATACCGGAAAAAGCAGGATAAAAGGGGAAATTGATAACCCCAGAATCAGATATCCATAAACCAGCGATTTAATTTTCCGGTTAAATGTCATTCTTGCAAGGACAAATGAACTCATAAATGTAACTACCAGTTCAATTGCCATGGAAATAATGCAAATGAGAAATGTATTTCCATATAACTGAGGATAATTTAGAGTGCTCAACGCATTCTTATAGTTTGAAAAGTCCAGACTCTTTGGAAATGAAAGCGGATGCAGCATAATATCATTATTTCCCTTGAAGGAGAGCATAATCATCCATGCAAACGGAAATACAGCGAATATAGTGATCACGATCATAAGGAGCGTCATAACACTCCTTTTCTTCCCTGATTGTACCATTTCAATCCTCCTTGCTTCGTACTGCCCGTGAATAAATTGCTACGATGATCAGCGAAACAACAAATGTAATTGTTGCCAGACACATTCCATATCCATATTCACTTCTCGAAAAGGTGGTCGAATAACTGTATGTAACCAGAGTCTCTGACATATGATTCGGGCCGCCATTTGTAGTCTGTTGAACAATTTCGAAAATTTTGAACACCCCTGTAATTACAAGAATAGCCACCGTTGAGATCTGCGGCTTCATCATTGGGAAAATAATGTATCGGATCCTCTGCCAGTCGCTTGCACCATCTATTGTGGAAGCTTCGATTACATCGGTAGGTATCATTTTTAATCCGGCAATATAGATCGTGATAATATATCCCAACTGCTGCCAAAAATAAATGAAAGCTATAGAATAAGGTGAGAGTACTGGTCCTCCAATCCATAGATGCGACGGCAAGCCTATGCTCTTCAGTACTGCATTCAATATTCCGATCTTGGGATCCAGGATGTACACCCAGATAATACCTACAATAATCGGTGCGATAATAGCAGGAGAGAAAATTAATGCTTTACAGAAGTTCGCGCCAATCAAGCGATTGTTCAGCAAAATTGCTGCAAAAAAAGCCGCCACCATTAACAGCGCAAAGTCAACTGCCAGAATAATGATCGTATTCTTGAATGATACCCAGAATATATGATCCTTAAATAGTCGGATATAATTCGCAGCTCCGATAAAATCCGGCTTTCCGATGCCGGAATATTTTGTGAAGCTGTAAAATACAGCCATCCCAATCGGTAGTATTATAAATATTGTGTAAATGACCAAAGTAGGAATCAACATGCCAATAATATTTCTTTTTTTACTCAGCCAATACATGTATACAGCCCTTTCTGTAAGTCAAAGAGCAGACAGCTCTGTCTGCTCTTGATTACTTCAAACCGCATGGATGGATACCTGTAATCATCATATCCCGGTTCAGGAATTTGCAAGAGAATCATCTATCATTTGAAGTGCATCTTTGGAAGAATAGTTTCCCATCATAACTCCCAACATAGAATCATATAATTGAGTCTGAGTCGCGGCATTTAATACCTGATCCGGCTGCGCCTTGGGGCTTGTCCACCCTTCTGTCGAAATTGCTGCATTAACAGCCTTGAGCGCATACTGAGTATCTGATATCTGAATGTCCTTATAATTTGTTGCCGGGAACACAGAACCCTGATAAGAAATAGCCGCAGCATCCTTACTGTAGTAGTAATTCAAAAATGCATAAACCGCATCCTGCACTGATTTATCCTTCGATACAGCCGCACTGACGCACAGAGGCGCTGAAGGTACCTTCATAGCACACGTCTGACTATATTTGGAATCATCAAATGTAGGACCCCACCAAAAACCAATGTTATCTCCAAGTTTTTCATCGAATTCTGCAGCATCCCATGCTCCGGTATCAATAAATGCTGCCTGTCCTGCTTCAAAGGATGCTTTTGCGTCAAAATAGCTGAGTGTTGACATATTTTCCGGGAATGCCTTTGCCTTACCTAACTCAGACATCTTATCAAAGCACGCAACCATATCCTTGTTATTGAATTTTTCTTTTCCGTTCAGAATTTTGTCAATATTCTCTGAATAGCCATATCGATCAAGGAACATCAGAAAAGCCCATATCGCATAATTGTCTGTACTTCCCTGCGCAATAGGAGTGATTTTAGCGTCATTTAATTTTTTGCACATATCCAAGAACTCAGTAAACGTCGTACCCTCTGTCGGCTCAGCTACTCCTGCGTCTTTAAGAACCTTCTTGTTATAGAAGAAACCTTCAACATTTGCCTGATATGGGAGGCCGTACTGCACTCCGTCATCTGTCTGAAACGCTTGCTTCATAGAGTCGTCAAGAGCAGCATCGGTATCCTTATTCGATGAAAGAAAATCAGACAGATCCAAAAGATAACCGGCATCTGAAAAATCCACCGCTTGCGCAGAATCACACCAGAAAATCTCAGGAAGCGTCCCGTCTGATGCTTCCAGTTTCATGTTCTGATCATGTGCAGATTTTTCTGCTGCCTCAAATTCAACCTGATACTTTCCATCATATTTTTTGTTGAAAGCATTTACGATATTCCAAGTCACAGCTTCCTGCGCCTTAGGATCCGCAACATGAATGCCAAATTTAATGACAGTTTCACCGTCCTTAGGCGCTTCCATTGAAGATTCCGACGACCCAGAAACTGTCGCTGTTTCATCTGCTCCCGTCGCGGCAGCACCTGAAGAGGAAGCAGAATTTGATCCTGCCTGACTTCCACATCCTGCAAACAACGAGGCAATCGTTAATACACCTAATAATGTTGTCATTACTTTTTTTCTTTTCATCTTCATTTCTCCTATCTTTATACTTGTCTTGATACTTATTTTGACTTCAATATACATATGTAACCGGTTACACTTGCGTGTAAAAAAATAGCTTTAATATATGATAGAATTTTTCATTCTACCATTAACACCTGACAGTATTTCCATGGAGTACCTCAACGTCGATAACCTGATCATTCGGAACATCATTTCTTCCGTTAATTATTCCAGTTATTGCTCTGACACATGACAATGCTATTTCAGGTACATTCTGGCTAATTGTCGTAAGCACAGGATCAGTAAAACGTCCTATTTCAACGCCATCATATCCGACGATACAAACATCATCCGGTATTTTCTTTTGCTGCTTTTTCAATGTCTGCATACAGCATGCTGCAGAAAGATCTACAGTAAATATGCCGTCATAATGATTTCCGGGAGTTAAGTATTTACTTGCCACCTGCTCATAATACTCATAATTGAATTCATTCCAAGCTGTTTCTACCGTCGTGACCTGAATCCCATGCTCTTTGCAAACTCTTTCAAATTCAACATGTCTGTCACGGGCAGGGGTATTGACCATCTGATATGTAGAAAACTGAATGACATTCCGGCATCCGGATCTAATCATCAGATCAGCAGCAAGATATCCCCCTTTTCTATGATCTGAATGAATCAAGGGTATTGCCTCGCCAAAATTACGATCCAATGCGACAATCGGTTTATTAACCTTTAAATATGCGCTCTCATCCAGGGAATGTGATCCCACAATCAAACCGTCAACCATATTTCTGTCAAGCATATCCAGATAATCTTTCTCCCGATTACTGATTCCGATTGTGTTGCATATCATAGTTTTATATCCACAGTCATATAACTGCATCTCTATGCATTTACAGAGCTTTGAAAAAAAAGGGTACTCCATATCCGGAATCACAACGCCAATAATATGTGACTGGTTACGAAAAAAATTCCTCGCCAGTTCATTTGGCGTATAATTTAAAGCCTTCACAGCTTCTCGAATCTTTTGCTCTGCTTCTTCAGAAACATATCCATTTCCATTCAGGGCTCTGGAAACTGTTGCAACACTTACATGTGCGTATTTTGCTACATCCTTAATGCTCGACATGATGCATTATCCTCATAAAGTTAATAATATATCTGATGTGTAACCGGTTACACTTCATGCTTTTATATTAGTATGCAAAAAGGGTTTTGTCAATTCCCCTGTACCTCTCAAAATTACCAAAATTAGCAACAACAGATTGTTGAACATCGACAATCTCTATCCACAAGCATTCCAGATACCAAAAGCAACAAAAAATCGGTTTCTTATCCATATCTGAGAGACTACTGTTTACACTATATATTTAACACCATACCCTGGCAAAATTCCTGTGTATTCCTATTATGTATAGTATGGCGGATTTTTTCAACGAATCAGATAGAACGTATATTGAACCGTTTAGTCTTGTCACTTAAAAATATTAATAACTATATGAAATTAACTGAAATTAGAAAACATGCGTCCCTTTCCCCTGTCTCCGCCCCGAAAAGCCCGGAAGAATTGTCGTTAATGTGCAGAAATTGCAAGCATAAATTCATTTTCGTTCTTTCCAGATGAAGAAAACGCAATTTATCTTTCGTTTTTTTGGTTCTGATGTTCTTTCCTTTGTAATGTAAGCCGCTTTAATCTGTTTTATTCCGCTTCATAAGCAGCCCGCATCCATTTTATAAGCGGACTGCATCTGTTTTATTTCACTTCATAAGCGAACTGCATCCGTTTTTATTCCACCCACCACGATATCCGGATTCATCTTGTATTCACTCTTTTCGTGACTTATAATGCATGGTATAAGTCCGGCTGCGATATTTCTGATCTGCGGAGAGTCAACACAACGAGATCCAATAAACCAATATCATTTGTGGAGCAGCGTATTGCATGACGGTAACTTACTTCAATTGTGACGGATAACCTTACCTGCGTAATTCATCTGCATAACAAAGGAGAGAACACTATGAAGACAATCGCAACATCCAATGCACCCGCTGCAATCGGTCCCTACTCTCAGGCGATTGAGAGCAATGGTTTTATCTTTTGTTCCGGACAGATTCCGGTAGACCCCGCCACCGGCAATATTCCCGAGGGCATCGAAGCTCAGGCGGAGCAGAGCTGCAAAAACGTCGAGGCAATCCTTCAGGCAGCCGGATCCGGCGCGGACAAGGTAGTCAAAACCACCTGTTTCCTCGCGGATATCGCGGATTTTGCCCGCTTCAATGAGGTTTACGCAAAGCACTTCATCTCCAAGCCGGCCCGCAGCTGCACTGCCGTAAAGGATCTCCCGAAGGGTGTCCTCTGCGAGATTGAGGCTATCGCAGAACGCTGATCAATCAGGGCAACAGAAGAAGAGCTCACGGTTCATTACCTGAATCGTGAGCTTCTCTTCTGTCATGTGAATCTATTTTATCCTACCGAACATACTGAAGCTGAGTCCACCTCTCACTTCGCAGCGTTCGTTCTGCCCTCAAAACGACTTGTCTTGAAGATAACCTCTTTATATCTCTTCAGAATCGAATACAGAAGGACGCCGAATACGCCGCATCCAACCACCTCTCCGATTCCGACCGTCAGCATCATGAACGGAATCGGAAGATTCACGCCATAGGCAAACCGAAGCACGAACGGCACAATGATCGTATTCGCCACAATCGGCGGAAGGGTGCAGAGCACCGGATTTCTTCTGCGAAGAAGCCGCGTTCCAACAGCTCCGATCAGTGTCGCGATGCTTCCAAAGATAATGTCCGGAAGAACAGCGCCTCCGGCAATGTTGCCGATCAGACATCCGACAAAGAGTCCAGGTATCGCAGCCGGGGTGAAGACCGGAAGAATCGTCAGTGCCTCTGCGACACGGATCTGCACCTGGCCGAAGGAAAATGCGGAAAAGACATATGTCAGAACAACATATATCGCCGCGATCATCGCCGCCTGTGTCAGGGAAAGAATCCGGTTGTGTTCCGTTCTTACGCTCACCGCACCATCATGGGCCGCATGGATCTGACCTGCGCGGACATTTCCCGCTTTCGTCTGACCTGCGCATTCCTGTCCCGCATGGACATTTTCTGCTTGCGTCCGACCTGCGCATTCCTGTCCCGCACCGACATTTCCTGCTTGCGTCCCGTCCGCAGCGGCCTGTGCCGGTTCTGGGAATCCTACATTACTGAACTTCGTCTCGTTTTCTTTCATTATTCTGTTCTCCTTTAGTTTTGTTTATTACGTCAGGAAGGTCTCGAACTGACGCTGCTGAACCTGAATCAGCCCTTGCATTTTATCACAGCTTCCTCATAAGATGAAGAGGAAAGATCAACATTGCAAAAAAAAATGGGTCAATCACTTTTCTTATGGGATTTGACCCACGATCCCACAAATATTTATACCGGACGCCATCCTTGCCTGAACCCAGAAGGAATGCTTGGTAGCATAT
>OMUU01000124.1 GCA_900314295.1 uncultured Lachnospiraceae bacterium
AGTCCTCGCAATCCACTTCTTGAAGAATTCACGGATAAAACTTTTAACAGCCAGTAATGCTCAGGCAAAGGTACTGTAAAATCTTAGCCGTTTTAGGTGGCGCGTGAACAGTAACCGGGTTACTACTCCGTATTCTTCAGATTCTTGAGATTCTCGCCGATCGTCTTCTCATAAGCAGCGACAGATTCCTCACCCTTCTCGATCTTTTCGAAAAGATCCGCATACTCAAAAGGCGGATTTTCCCGATTCTCCCGAAAGTACAGCGAACCGAGCTCTGCGTAAATATCCTTCAGCTTTGCTTTTTCCAGTTCAAGCTTTGCCTTGCTGGATGCAGCGCTTCCGAGATCCTGTGCGCCTTTTCCAATTCTGCTTCCCAATTCCTTTGCGGAATTTTTCAGCTCGTCAAATTTTACATCGAAAGCCATTACTTCTTCAGACTCCTTTCCGCAGCCTCTACCACATGACTTACCAGCACAGAGGTTGTGACGCTCCCGACGCCGCCTGGTACCGGGGTGATCGCGTCTACGACCGGCTCCACCTTGTCGTAGGAGACATCTCCACAAAGTTTTCCTTCTTCGTTTACATTGATCCCGACATCAATGACCGTCTGTCCGGCCTTAACGAAACTCTCATCCACCACATCGCGATGGCCGGCGGCAACCACCAGAAGATCCGCTTCTCTGGCCTCTGCTGCCATATCTTTTGTCTTTGTGTGGCAGATCGTAACCGTAGCATTTTCCTTCAAAAGCATCATGGCAACCGGTTTTCCGATGACCAGACTTCTTCCGATGACAACCGCCTTTTTCCCTTTCAGATCATACTGATAATGTCTGAGGATCTCCATGACCGCCTGCGCCGTGCAAGGCGGGAATCCCTTCTTCTGTCCGGTGTATACGCCGACCATAGAGCCGTCCGTGATGCCGTCGATATCCTTCTCCGGATCGAGCGCTGCAATCACGGCCTTCTCATCGAGCGTCTTCGGAAGCGGGCGGAAAATCAGTACGCCGTGAATGGACTGATCCTTGTTCACCTGGTCAATCGCCCCCATCAATTCTTCCTGAGAAACATCCTCCGGAAAAACAAATTTTCTGTATTCCACGCCAAGCTTTTCACAGCGCTTTGTCGCACCGCGCTCATAGGACAGATCCGCATCCTTTTCACCAACACGAATAATTCCAAGTGTAGGGGTGACACCCTTCTCCTTTAATGCATTGACTCTGTCAATGATCTGCTGATTCAGATCCGCGTTTACTTCCTTGCCCAGTAGTTGTTTAGCCATGTCCTTCGATTCCTCTTTCCTTAATTGAATACAAGCGGTGTTTTTCCGCTTGAAATTATCATATGTGTTGCGCCGAATAGGTACCTATCGTTATTATAATCCTTGAATAGCAAATGCTCAATCCGCCGGATGCTGCTTTTGAAAAGTTGTAATCTTCCGTCGTTACTCTGTTCACCCCAACTATGTAGAGCAACGATTTTACAATCCTGTTGTCATTCACAAACTGGCCCTTGCGATTAATCGGCCGGATTCACCTTACGAAAAACCTCCGCGTAAATCTGATCAGCCATCGGACAGTAGGTATCCAGCATCTCGTTGCATTCCTTGTTTAGCTTTTCCGCATACTCCCGATCCTTCATAGAATTGGTATTGATGTACACATTCAAGCTCGCGCTGCGCAGCGCTGCACTGCAAAGTGCCGCTGCCACTCCGGCATCACTGACCGCAAGCACAGATCCCTTAGTCTGAAATACCCGGATCATGGAAATAACGCTGCAGATCTTATGCATGATCTGCATCGGTGCGCTGCAGGCTCCTCTCAGGCACTCTTCCAGGACTTCCGTCTTATGCGCCTGCTCTTCCGGTGTCGCATGCGGGAGGCTGTACGCAGCCGCCAGCGGAGCGAATGACTTTGCATCCTCCTCCACACAGTCCAGAAGCTCCTGCTGAAGAAGGGTAACCTTTTCCATCAGCTCCAGAATCTCTTCCTCCACATCTTTGTATTTTTTCTTGCCGACGGTCAGATTGCCGACCATATTGCACAGCGCAGCGCCGAGCGCTCCGACAAGCGCCGAAGCGCCGCCGCCGCCCGGCACAGGTGCCTTTGACGAAAGCTTTTCCACAAACTCTGTGCAGGAAAGGTCCGTAAACCGACATTCCTTCCCTTCGTTTACTCTCTCATTCGTTCCCATCTCGTTGTTCAAGTTTTTCTCCTTTTCTGCTCTTGTAACATGTGAACTCACCTATTTTTTATTCAAGACAAACTATGCCTGCGGCAAAACTGCCGGCAAACAGCAATAAAACCGCAGGCATACACATCGAATCATCTCTTACTGGAAATGCATCGAAGTTTCTTTTAAAAATATTAGAATGCTCTGATTTTTCGTTTGAGAGACTGTGAGAGACTCATCTCCTCCAAACGATCAGAACAATCCTGTAATCTTTCCGTTCTCATCCACATCAATATCCATGGCAGCCGGATGCTTCGGCAGTCCAGGCATTGTGCTGATCTCGCCGGTGAGCGCTACAATAAATCCTGCACCCGCAGAAATCTTCAGATTGCGGACCGTAACTACAAATCCACTTGGAGCGCCGAGTCTTGTCGGATCATCGGTGAGGCTGTACTGTGTCTTTGCGACACAGATCGGAACATTGCTGTATCCTGCCTCTTCCAGCTTCTTCAGCTGTTTTCTGGCGTTAGCCGTGAATTCCACATGGTCTCCGCCGTAAACCTTCTGTACGATCGCATTGAGCTTATCCTCAATAGAGGTTCCTTCCAGCTCATAGCTGTAGGTAAACGTGGAATTGTCCTGCTCGCACAGCCGAATAACCTCTTTAGCAAGATCAATGCCGCCTTCTCCGCCCTTTGCCCATACCTCGGACAGGCAGACGTTAACACCAAGCTCCTTGCACTTCTCTTCCACAAGAGCAAGCTCTGCCTTTGTATCGGTCGGGAATGCATTGATCGCAACCACGCACGGCAGATGGTAAACGTTCTTGATGTTGCTCACATGCTTGAGCAGATTCGGAAGGCCCTTCTCCAGCGCATCCAGATTCTCATTGTTCAGATCTGCCTTCGCCACGCCTCCGTTATACTTCAGCGCGCGGACAGTTGCTACGATCACAACTGCATTCGGTTTCAAGCCTGCAAAACGGCACTTGATATCCAGGAATTTCTCGGCGCCGAGATCTGCGCCGAATCCTGCCTCTGTCACACAATAGTCGCCGAGCTTCAGAGCGGTGCGAGTCGCAATGACAGAGTTGCAGCCGTGTGCGATATTGGCAAATGGACCGCCGTGCACCAGGACCGGTGTGTGCTCCAGCGTCTGTACCAGGTTCGGCTTGATCGCGTCCTTCAGAAGCGCCGTCATCGCTCCCGCCGCTCCGATATCACCGGCTGTAACCGGCTTCTCCTCGGAAGCCTTTCCATAGGTGTAGCCAACGATAAGCTTTGAGAGTCTCTTTTTCAGATCCATCAGATCCTTGGCCAGACAGAACGTCGCCATAACCTCAGAAGCTACCGTAATATCAAAGCCATCCGAACGCGGTACCCCGTCCAGTCTGGTTCCAAGACCATCGATCACATTTCTGAGCTGACGGTCATTCATATCTACGCAGCGTCTCCAGATTACTTTTCTGGGATCAATATTGAACGGATTGCCCTGCTGAATGGAATTATCTACCATTGCCGCAAGAAGGTTGTTCGCCGCACTGATCGCATGCATATCGCCGGTGAAGTGAAGGTTGATATCCTCCATCGGCACAACCTGCGCATAGCCGCCGCCCGCGGCACCGCCCTTTACTCCGAATACCGGTCCCATGGAAGGCTCACGAATCGCTCCGACCGGATGCTTGCCTAATTTGGACAGGGCATCAATCAGTCCGATGGAAGTCGTTGTCTTGCCCTCGCCTGCCGGTGTCGGGTTGATTGCGGTGACAAGGACCAGCTTTCCGTCCGGTTTGTCCAGTTTGTCCATCAGCTTGTCGGAGATCTTTGCTTTGTACTTTCCGTAATACTCCAGATACTCCTCGTCGATTCCCGCCTTCTCTGCGATTTCGGAAATCGGATCCATCACACATTCCTGAGCAATTTCAATGTCTGATTTGTAGCCCATAAATACTTGTCCTCCTTTTTGTCAGCATCTCATATACTATACTGCACTGATAGTTATATTATCATATTTTGAACCAATCATCTAGCACTTTTTATATCCTTTTTCTGTTATTATATATATTTTTGTATATTATTCTCATAATAGTCTTTTCTTAAATCAATTTACATTCTCTTTCTGTCATCTCAGATCAATCCGCCCGGCTTTTTTTGTGCAGTATCTAACAAAAAAATGGGATTCTGTCATTTCTTTTTTGACAGAATCCCCTCTAATTTGTTTAGCCTAAACAATCTTTATGTGAAATAAATAACAAAGGACGCGATTCAACTCTTGCAAGAAAAAAGCATGAATTGTAGATACTTTTTATCTCAATTTTACGGACGGGAATAAGCTGCTGTCCGTATGCGGCAGGAAGCAGCACGCTACAAACTCATCCATGTAGGTATTGACCGTGGAAAGCTCCATATAGGTCATGCTCTGCGCAAGCTCATATACCTTTCTCTCCGCATCTCTGGAGAGAAGCATGCTGTAAGCGCCCGTGAGCGACGAGTTTCCGATATAATGGAATTTTTCCAGAGGAATATCCGGGAACATCCCAATGGTGACCGCATTTTTCATATTGATGCCGCTTCCAATGCCTCCGGCTACATAAACATCGTCGATGACCTCGACCGGAAGCTCGAGCTGCCTCAGCATCGTTCGAATCGCGGAAAAAATAGCTCCCTTCGCCCGGATGAAGTTGTCAATATCAACCTCTGTGATCTCTATGTCTTTCACGCTGTCCGCATCCTTTTCAAACGCGATGACATAGCTTCCCATTCCATACTTGTCGTGCCGGATCCGCTCTCCCTCCCGGACAAATTTACCCTTGGGATTGATGATACCATTGACATACAGCTCTGCAATGGTATCAATCAAGCCGGACCCGCAAAGCCCGACCGGCTTCTGACCCTCGTCACCGATGATGCTGAGCGTCGGCTCCATCGTTTCCTTATCGATTGTGATCGCGTCGATCGCGCCGTCTGTCGCGCGCATACCGCAGCTGATATCACCGCCCTCAAAGGCAGGGCCGGCAGAGCAGGCACAGCTCACAAGGAAGTCGGAGTTACCGAAGACCAGTTCCCCGTTTGTTCCAAGATCAATAAACAACGACATCTCCGGACGGTTCCAGATCATACTGATAAACGCGCCGGCTGTGATATCTCCTCCCACATAGCTTCCGATATTCGGTGCCAGGATTATATGCGCATCCGGGTGAATATCAATCCCGATATCCGAGGCGAACAGCGAATTTGTTTTGAAAAAAGTAGGTATGTATGGTTCCTTACGAATCGGATCCGCGTCAACACCGAACAAAAGATGATTCATCGTCGTATTACCCGCGACAGACATCCGGTAAATATGACTCTTCGGAAATTTCGATGTGCGGCAGATCTCCTGAATCAGCGGATTGATCGTTTCTTTGATTACCGCATCCTGCAGCCGTTTACCGCCGCCCGGCTTTTGCGACTCAATGATACGGTTTATGACATCTGCGCCATAACGAATCTGCGCGTTCCCGGAAGAGGCCTTGCCCAGAATCTCCCCGGTCTTCATATTCAACAGAACCGCGGCAACGGTAGTGGTTCCGATATCCACCGCGAGCCCACCGATGACCACATCCACAGAAGCCGGAAGAATGTCATAGACGAAAATATCTCTTTCTGTAGTCCGAACGACACATTTTACATGAAAATCGCTCAAGCGAAGCACATGCGCCATCTTCCGCATGACCGAATACGGAAGCCGTACCTTTGCGATCCCCGTCTTCTTCTGGATCGCACGGGTAATCCGCTCATTATCCGGCATGGTATCCTCCAACGTGGGAGCATCCATACAGATTTCCAGTACATCCATGTTATTGGTATAGGAAATTCCCGCAGCCTTTACACGATCTGTGGAATCCTCAAAAATCTTACGCTCTTCCGGAGAACTGAGATCCGCCACCTTCATGCGGGATTTATAAGCAGAGGCAATATCCGGAACTTCGACCGTCACATCACCGATCACCTTGCTTGCGCAGGCGAGTCTCCACCCGGAGGCATAGTCCTCATCGGAGATATGTCTCGTCTGTCTGGAATCGACTTCCCCTGAAAGGATTTTTACACGGCATTTCCCACAAGATGCATTCCCCGAACAGGGCGCATCAATGGCGACATTGCTTTTCTGGGCAATGGAAAGGAGTGTTTCCCCATCGTTCGCGAATGCCTCCGTCTTATTGCCCTCTTCTGATACAAATGTTATCTTGTACATCACTTACCTCCTACCTGTTATGTTCGGCTCGGCAAACACTTATACGATACTTTCTGTCATAAACTATATAAGCTACGGATTGCTTCACGCTCATACCTGTTGCCTTCGAAATCGCAAAAGGCTCTTACGCGCGCTT
>OMUU01000073.1 GCA_900314295.1 uncultured Lachnospiraceae bacterium
AAAAGGGGATGCGGCCCAAAGCCGCATCCCTTTTTTTCTGTTATGCTTTCAATTGCCTTTGTCTGTATTAGTCGTACAGGTTCGGAGCAATCTCATCATCATTGATGTTGTCTGCATTGTACCAGTAACCAGCGGTCGGAACATCCTGAAGCTCCTGTCCGTTAGCAGCTGCTGTCAGAGCACAGATTGCGTAGTAGCCCATCATCAGAGGAGACTGGGTAACTGCACCGTACAGCTGTCCGCTCTGTACGGCTGCCTTGATGGTAGAACCAGCGTCGAAGCCAACACCGATAACATCGCCGTTGGATACGTCAGAACCAAGAACGGAAAGGTTAGCATCTGCTGCCAGAACACCTTCTGCTGCGGTCTGGTTGGAACCGAAGATTGCGATGGTATCCTCTTTGGAAAGGATGGTCTGTGCCTCTGTGGAGCAAAGCTCTACAGTCGTCTGTGCCGGAACTGCTACCTCGATAACAACATCTGTATCACCGGTATCAGCGCCCTCTGCGTTGTTTACATAGAACTCATTTCCTTCTACGGAAACGGTCTTGCCGTCAGCCTTGATCAGCTTGATCATCTCGTTGATGAATCCAAGTCCACGCTGCTGAATGTTCAGAGCGGTAGCATCCTGGTTAACTTCACCGATACGAACCTGGCCGTCTGCGCTTGCGATCTTATCCTTGATCGCTTTGTACATATTGTCAGCTGCTACAGAACCTGCCTGAGCGTTGTCTGTTGCAACGGTACATACGATAGAGCCGTCCGGAGCGTCTGCAACACCGGTATCGAATGCTACTACCGGAATTCCTTCGGATGCGCAGGTCTTCAGCGCATCAAGTACGGAAGTTGTATCGCAGGCTGCAAGTCCGATTCCGACTGGCTTGGAAGAAATTGCACTGTTCAGCATGTTGACCTGATCGGCGATATCCGACTCGGAGTTCGGTCCCTGGCAGTCATAGGTAACACCGAGCTCATCTGCCGCCTTCTTCATACCCTTCTGAGCGGCATCCCAGTACGTAGACTGGAAGGATTTAACCAGCATCGGGAAATTGTAAGCTTCCTTTGCCTTCAGTCCTTCAAACTGCTTTGTGCCGTCATCACTGCTCGCTGCCGCGGAGCTGCTGGATGTAGCAGTCTCAGCAGGTGTGCTGGTTGATGCTACTGCTTCTGTGGAAGAGCTGGAAGATGCTGCAGCCGTGGAACTGCTGGATGTAGCTGCTGCGCTGCTGGAGCTGCTTGAGGATTTGCTTGTGGATGTAGCTGTGGATCCGGATCCGCATCCTGCAAGAAGAGTTGCCACCATCGCTGCGCTCATTAATGTTGCTACGACTCTACGTTTCATGTTGTTCCTCCTTTAAATACATTTTATAGTTTTTGTATTTATTTGCATTCCGAAATGTCCCTTCCGGAAATAACAAATCCAATATAACATTTTTTGAACAAACTGTAAACATTTTTTGAACAAACTATGTCCAAAATAATTCACAAATTATCGGAATAACTTTTGTCATTATCTCACAATTTAAACGCTACACGATTGATTCGTCAAAAATTATACCATCGCTCAATGCGCTGCCGCACGGCGTTTCTTTACGATATCGATCAATACGGCTACGATCAGAACGACACCGGTAATGATCTGCTGCCAGTTTGCCTGCAGGCCGATGTAAGGAAGACCCGTCTTCAGAAGGCAGATGATCATGACACCAATGAATGTACCGATAATGGAACCATAACCGCCGGTTGCGGATACGCCGCCGACAAATACGCCGCCGATGGCATCCATCTCAAGTCCGGCTCCGGTACCCGGCTGTACGGTAGGTGTAACCGCCGCATAGGCAATGGCTGCAAGTCCGGTGAAGAAACCGCAGACTACATAAACCATTACGTGATAGAACTTTACGTTAATTCCAGAGAGTGCGGTTGCCTCACGGTTGGAACCGATGGCGATTGTATAACGCCCGAATTTCGTGTGATTCAGGACGAACTCCATGACAAACATCAGGACCAGCATCAGGAAAAATCCGATCGGGAACTTGAACGCTCCTCTGCCCTGTCCGAAGGTCAGCTTGAAGATCGAATGGAACCATCCGCCCGGCTGCTGCAGAGTCGGCCACGGGGTAGCCGGACACATGGAGCCGATACCACGGGTAATCATACAGGTGGAAAGCGTTGCGATGAAAGGAGCAAGTCCCATTACACCGATCAGAACACCGTTCAGAAGTCCGATCGCGCATCCGAGAAGAATGCAGATCAGCATGGCGACCACAACCGGAATGTTGTTGTTCCGGATCAGTGTTCCGCCGACCAGTGCGTAACATACCATACCGGTACCAATGGAGAGGTCAACACCTGCTGTAATCAGCGGGAAGGTTACGCCGAAGCCCATCAGCATATCATAGTAAGAGAAATCCAGCATACTAAGGATAGAAGAATACTTACGGAATTCCTTACTAAATATGAAGTAGATTACCATCAGCAGAATCGCGATGAGTAACGCTATATATCTCTGATCATTCAATAAAGATTTCTTCTTCGTCATGTCTGTCTCCCCCTCAATTGATATTCCGAGTAGCCTTATCCATGATATTCTCCTGTGTGGCTTCCTCGATCCGGATCTCACCGGTCTTCTTGCCTTCGCACATAACCACGATACGGTCACTCATTCTGAGAATCTCAGTCATTTCAGAAGAAATCATGATGATCGATTTTCCTTCTGATGCCAGCTTATTCATCAATTTGTAGATCTCGTTCTTCGCTCCTACATCGATACCTCTGGTAGGCTCATCGAAGATCAGGATATCACTGTTACGAATCAGCCACTTGGCGATAACGACCTTCTGCTGGTTGCCGCCCGAAAGGTTCATAACCAGCTGATCTGCAGTCGGCGTCTTTGTCGCGAGCTCCTTGATCAGTCTCTCGGTCTCTTTCTTCTCCTTCGCCTTGTTAATAAACGGCCCGTTAGCAAACTCATCGAGACAGGCCAGTGTGGAATTCTCAATGATTGATTTCTGAACCACGACACCGAAACGCCGTCTGTCCTCAGAAAGGTATCCGATACCTGCGTTAACCGCATCCTGCGGATTGTTGATCGTCACCTCATGCAGCTGTCCGTCCTTGCCCATGATGGAGATCTTTCCGCTCTGCTTCGGATCTGCCCCGAAAATCGCTCTTGCGGTCTCGGTACGGCCTGCGCCCATCAGTCCGGAGAATCCGAGGATCTCACCCTTATGAAGCTCGAAGCTCACATCCTGAACCATATGGCCGGCATTCAGATGTTCCACCTTCAGTACAACCGGAGCATCCGGCGGACACATGCTGTGTGTCTTCGGATCCTCGTAGATGACACGGCCTACCATCATGTTGATGATATCTTCCTTTGTGGAATCCTTTGTGATCAATGTGCCTACATATCCGCCGTCTCGCATGACGGTAACACGGTCTGTGATGACCTTGATCTCGTCCATACGGTGAGAGATGTAGATGATTCCCATGTTCTGCTCCCGCAGATCACGGATGATCTTGAACAGATCCTCAATTTCCTTCTCTGTCAGGGCTGCAGAAGGCTCATCAAAGATGATCAGCTTGCAGTCATGGGAAATTGCCTTTGCGATCTCGCACATCTGCTGTTTTCCGACTGTCAGATTCTTCATCTTCTCCCGCGGATTGATGTCGATCTTCAGTCGCTCGAACAGCTTCTTGGAATCCTCGATCATCTTCTTGTCATCGATGCGGATTCCCTTCTTCGGCTCACGTCCGATGAAGATATTCTGCGCGACGGTCAGGTCGCCGACCATGTTCAGCTCCTGGTGAACGATGACAACGCCCGCATCCTGAGCTTCTCTAGTATTGTGGAATTCGACTTCTTTTCCGAAGTATGTGATTGTTCCGGAATCCTTCTTGTAAATTCCGGTAAGTACTTTCATCAGTGTAGATTTACCGGCACCGTTCTCTCCCATCAGGGCATGTACCTCGCCGGCTCTGACCTCGAGGTTTACATGATCCAGTGCGTGAACGCCAGGAAAAGATTTATCGATACCCTTCATTGTTAAAATGACTTCGCCCATTCTCTTCTCCTTCCCTTAGTTCTTTCTGCGTCTTGCGGTTACATCGGCATATACAGCAACGATAACGATGATACCGGTAACAATCAGCTGAATATCCTTACCAAGTCCAAGTGCCAGGATGCCTTCCTGCAGCAGTGAGATGATAAATACACCGATGACAGTACCGAGAATCGACGCGAGTCCGCCGACCATGGAGGTTCCTCCCATGACGCAGCCTGCGATTGCCTCGTTGTTGTACTGATCGCCGTAACCGGGCTGAACTGTCGTGTAAGCAGATACGAAGAAGATCGCCGCAATACCCGTCAGCAGACCGCACATCACATACGCGCTCATCTCCCACTTCTTGGTATTTACACCAGACAGTCTTACTGCCTCACGATTAGAACCGAGGCAAAGGATGTAGCGTCCCATCTTTGTATTGTAGAGAATAATTCCGCAGATAGCTGCTGCAATTACGAAGATCACCAGTCCCACCGGAAATCCGTTATAGGAAACAATGTTACGGAACCATCCGTTCACCGGGTCAGTGGAAAGCGGCCAGCTCTGTGACTGTGTCTTTGTAAATACGGCAGCAGCACCCTTCGCGATGTTCATGGATGCCATGGAAATGATGAAAGGCGGAACCTTCTGGTAGGCAACCATGTATCCGTTGAAAATTCCAAATACCAGTCCGATAAGGATTGCGATAATGATATCGACAACCAGTGGCATTTTGTAGGAGTTAAGGCAATAGCCTCCGACCAGCGCGCAGCAGAACATAACCGGTCCGATCGAGAAATCGATACCTCCTGTTGCGATTACAAAGGTAACGCCAAGTGACAAGAAGCCAAGAAAATACACATAGTTCATCGTGTTCAACAGATGCTTGGTGCCCGCCGCAGCGAACCCCTTGATTCCGATGCAGAATGCCACATACATGAGAATCAGTACGCAAATCAAAATCACTCTGTTGAATCCGATTTTCTTGACGATTGGGTTTTGCTTGATCTTTTCCAATTTTCTCCCTCCCGATGCATAGTTTTTGCTTTTCCCAAAGCTCCTGACAGCCTGCGGTTATCGGCACCCGCTTCGCCGGAGTTTTGTATGATTTCACCAAAAGCATTCTGTGGTGAAACGTTTCGCTGTGTCTTATTATGGCTTAATTCACAGGTAATGTCAATAGTTTTTGCACAAACAATACGTGAAATATCGCTGATTGTCGTTTAATTGCACAAAAGCTGTGTACCGCATTACGATCAGAGTGAGTTTCCTAACCAGCAGCATAGATACTCCTGTTGAGCGTATGGACCCCACCATTACGATCAGACCGAATTTCTTAAACAGCGGCACAGACGCTTATATTGCACGTATGGAATCCCCCTTCATCACCGTCGCCTTCAGCACAACGTTTCTGGGTGCAAGGTCTTCCTTGCTATCGATCCGTTCCAGCAGCAGCTCCACGCTTCTGGACCCTAGCTCCTCCATCGGCTGCTTCATCACGTAAAGCTTCGGACTGATAATCCTCGGCAGAAGAAGATCATCGAATCCAAACAGAGAAATATCTTCCGGGCAATGGAATCCGGACTCGTTCACCGCCATCACCACTCCCAGGTTGATATCGTAATTCGCCATAAAAACCGCCGTCGGCCGGTCCGGCAATGCCAGAAGCTCTTTCATGCTCTGGTATCCGTAATCCACCGTCTGGCTTCCCGTCTTGATGTATTCCTTTCGGACCGCAAGCCCATGCTGCTCCATCGCCTCCAGATATCCCTGCATTCTCTGCGCTCCGGTGTATTCATGGTCCGAACAGATAATTGCAATCTTGCTGTGTCCTGCCCCGATCAGGGTATTCACTGCTTCCTCCGCGGCCTCTTTGTTGTTGATGGTAACACAGTCCTCCTTGTTTCCATTCAAGGCCCGGTCGATCAACACGATGGGAATGCCTGCGTCCCGCGCAGGCTGCAGAAAGCCCGCATCCCGCTCTGCCGGTATAATGATGATACCGTCCACCTTTTTATTAAGAAGAAACTGCAGATTCGAGTGCTCCATCTCCGCGTCCCCGGCGGAATCGCAGATCAGCACGCCATAGCCTTTCTTTCGGAGTTCCTTTCCGATCGTGCTCAGAATCGTCCCGTTGAAGATACTGGCAATGTTGTACACGATGACGCCGATCGTTTTTGTCCGGTTCGTAACCAGCCCCCGGGCAATTTCATTCGGTCGGTAATGCAGACGCTTCACCGCCTCCTCGATCTTCTCCCTGTTCTTCGGAAGCACATTTCCCCCGTTGAGATATTTTGAAATTGTCGCAAGCGACAGGCCGGTTTCTTCTCTGATATCCTTAATGGTTGCAGGCATATTTTCCCCCTCTTACGCTCTCCGGCGAATTTTTTCGTCATATTGTGAGAGCAAAACGTTTCGTAATGAAATAATTATATATTTTTGCACAAATTATTTCAAGGACATTCTGCATGTA
>OMUU01000076.1 GCA_900314295.1 uncultured Lachnospiraceae bacterium
ATATTCGTATAACCACAACTACATTGAAGCAGCCCGTACACCGGCACAAAACGAAGCTTTCCTCATCCAATAAGATAATAATAAGGGTAAAAATAAGAGCACCATCTGACCTACGTTCTGTAAATCAGACAGTACTCTTTCTGTATGTATAGAATTATGCAAATATCACAGACTGTTGCCTGCGAGTTGCCGGCAGCTAAACATTTTGGCTCCCGCCTCAACGCTTTCCTTTTCCTACCCACTGGTTTGCGGGATCCCAGAGTCTGTCAAAGGGCAGTCCCGTGACTCTCTCGCATATTCTGATTTCTTCGGGCGATGCCGCAGAGCTGTCTTCTCCCTTGCGCCTGCTGATTTCCTTCTTTACGATATTGAATTCCTTCTCCGTCATCGGGAAACGATATCCGAAAATGAAGAGAAGCACGCAGAGAATCACCGGCATAAAGACGAAGATGACCGTGATTCCTCTCTGTGTAAAGAGAGACTGTCTCACCCCTTCATTTGCCAGCTTTTCGCTGTACCCGACCACGGTCAGAAGGATGCCGATCAGCCATGCAGACAGACCGGAGGAAATCTTTCTCGCGAAGGTTGACATGCCGGACACAACGCCCGGACGGTGGATAGAGGTGATCAGCTCATCTACATCCGGCATATCCGCCATGATCGCAAAGATACTGGTAAGGGTTGCCGCGTTTCCGATGCCGATTCCTACAGCAAGCGCAAGAATCGGAATAATGCTTGCCCCCTCATAGGAGAACGGGATCAGCAGGAGCGTGCAGGCAATCCGGATCGGCGCTCCGATCAGGATGGTCGTGCGTTTCGAGGTCTTTGCCATGACCGGTCCCCAGATCAGCATACCGATCAGCTGTGCCACGATCAGGGCGGCCATCAGATAGGTCACATAGTGGTTCTTGTATCCGTTAATCACATCGTCTACATAGTAGACCGCCATCCCGGATACGAAATCCATTCCGCACTGACCGGTCAGATAAATGCCGACGAAAAGGCGGAAAGAACGGCTCCGGAATGCACTTGCCGCATGATCAAAGCTGTAAGTCAGCTTTGACCGGACCGGTGGGTGGTATTTTTCCCAGGTTCCCGCAACCGTAATCAGGCAGGTGACCAGAAACAGGAGACCGAAGAGAACGCCGCATCTCAAATACATGGTCGTCTTTGTCGTGTCCGTGATCAGAAGCGTCGGCACAACGCCGCAGACCATCGCTCCAAGCGTGGACCAGATCATCCGGATATTGGAAAATTTCGAACGGGTGTCGTAATCATCAATCATATCCGGAAGAAGCCCGTTATACGGTACCATGAGAATCGTGGAGCCCGTGGAAAACAGGCAGTACATGATAACATAGAAGATAAACATCGTAACCGGCCTGTCCGTGCGAAATGGCAGCCACAGCGTCGCAAAGGTCACTGCCGTAGCGAAGGAGCCGATGAACATGTAAAACCGCTTGGCGCCCATCTTCGACGTCGTCCGGTCTGCTATATTTCCCATGATCGGATCCGTAACGGCGTCCCAGAAATGTCCGATCAGCGGAACCGTGCCGGCAAGCGCCGCCGGCATCTGGATTGCCTTAATCAGAAAAACCGAGAAGAACGCGTTGATAATGACGAACGCCCCTCCGTTGAAGAACTCTCCGGCCCCATACATCATACGGGATGTCATTCCCGTGCTGTGCTTTCCTCCCTGCATGGATCACTTCACCCCCTCTGTCATTTCATCCAGCTCATGAAACAGCTTCCCATAATAGTCCTTCCGCACCTCTGTATCCGCGTTGAAAATCTCGTGCCTGGAGGTTGGATACTCGTATCTGTGCGCCTTCGGCTGTAACGAAAAGAACTCCTGATATCCCGCCGGGTCGACCAGATGATCCTGTCCTGCCATGAAGACAGCCAGCGGCGTCTGTATCTTTGACGCATTCTTCATCAGCCTGTCGGTCGCGGCAAAGCTGGCAATCGACCATCCGAAGGTTGCCCCATACGTCTGATAGTTCTCATCGGCGCAGCGCATTTCAAACATATAGTCATAGCGGGGCCTGGACTGACAGCTCGATTTTTCAAAAATATTCACCCCGTCAAAACGGTTCTGCCCCGCAGAAAGTTTTTTCTTCTTGTGGAGCAGCGTTACCAGAACGGTGAGTGCCTTGATCTTTCCGGGTGTGAATCCCTGTGTTCTTAATTTCAGCATCGGACTGGAAAGAACCGCGCCGCAGAAGTCGCCGGGATACTGTTCCAGGTACAGCGATGCAATCGCTCCTCCCATAGAATGCGCAAATAGGATCTTCGGCAGACTGTTTTTAGAAACCACCCGGTCATAGAACCCCTTCATGTCGCAGACATATTCCTCATAATCATCCACGTGTACCAGATCCTTTTCCTTCAGCTTTCCTCCGGACAGCCCGTGTCCGCGCATTTCCGGAAAATAAAAGCCATATCCCTGCCGGTACAAATACCAGGTCATCTCATGATATTTTCCATAGAACTCACAGAAGCCGTGGAATAACACAACCACAGCCTTTGCATGCTCCGGAATCGCCGAATAATAATTGATTCTTGTGCCATCAAAGGATGGAAAGCTCCCCTGCCCTACACACCGTTCCCGCCACTCGCGGCAGGGGCCGTCCATGGCGGCCTTGTAATCCTCTTCACCCAGGAGCTCCATCTTTACTTCCTCCCGAATAATTCCAATGCCTTCTTCGGATAATTGGTGATGACCGCGTGCACACCGGCATCCTGACACATCTTCAGGTATTTTCCGTCATTTACCGTCCACACATTCACATCGATCTCCTTCTCCCGGCACTGCTTCATAAAGTCGGGAAACTGGATATTGTAAAGTGCCGGATGAAGTGCGTCCACTCCGTGGTCCTTCGCGTATCCGGGCATATCAATCGTTCCGTCCGCATACAGAAAGCCTGTTTTTGCCTGCGGATCCAATTCCTTGATCTTCATGACGGAATAATGATTGAAAGAGGAGTAGATGACCCTGTCCTCGAAATGATTGGCTTTCGTCAGCTCCACAATTGCTTCCTCGAGACCCGGATAAAAAATAATACCCGTCTTAAGCTCAATGTTGATCACCAGACCGGTATCTCTGAGAACATCGAAGACCTCTTGCATGGTGGGGATCTCTGCTCCCTCATACGCTTTATTCCCATTGTCAAAATTCATGTTCTTCAGTTCATCCAGAGTATAGTCCTTCAGCCATCCGGCTCCGTCTGACGTACGGTCAATGGTCTCATCGTGACACACCACGATCTGACCGTCCCTGGTCAGCTGAACATCAAGCTCTACGCCATCCGCGCCCATATCCGCAGCCAGCTGAAAGGCCTCTATCGTATTCTCCGGTGCATATCCGCTTGCTCCCCTGTGTGCCCAAACCAATGGTGAATTCATAGTGATGCCTCCATTATTCTTCTTTTTTAATTTTATATTTTATTGTAACGCAAAGAAGCCACCCGTTTCAACACTCTTGCATAAACTCCATCTGAAAATGGTGTAAAAGATAAGCATTTTCCACAAAAAGCTGCCGTATCGCGCATGAAACCCATGACACAATACGGCAGCTTATTCCTCAATTATGTTTTTCTGACCAGAAATCCACCGGCTCATAGTCCTGAAGAGGCGCCAGAAATCCATGGTTCGCCAGCTCTTTCTGAATGATATCCAAAGTCCCTTCACTGTCCGCTGTCACCGTATGATAATGATACCCGTCCGTGATGTTGGAAAGCGGTGAACTCTTTCCGCCCGTGATCTCCTCTTTGTACCGCTTTACATCAAGCCTCGATCGAATATTCATCGATGCCCGGATGATTCCATATACCCGGTGATAGACAAATACATCCTCGATCCTCCCTCCGCAGTCGACAATCAGATTCATCTCATCGCATGCCTGCTCCGGGGAATGATGAACCTTAAAGACACGGCTGGCCGTCTTCGTCTCGGACTGCGCCAGAACATATCCTCGCGCAGCGGACAGGATCGGAATCCCCTCCGCCCGAAGAAGCGCAATGTCCTGCACAATCACCTGTCTGCTCACCGAAAACTGCCTGGCCAAAGCGCTTCCGGAAACCTGCCGGTCGCTTTTCTTCAGGATATTCAAAATTGCCTCGCGGCGTTCCTTTCCGGTCAAATTATCCTTCACCTGCCTTATTCGAATCGAGATCCAGAACGAGATAAAACACGCTGCGCGAGTTTTATCTCGCTATCGCGACGCTCGCCGCACATGAATGCTTCGCATCCGGCTGCGGCTCACTGTTCACGTAAATCAGCGCAGCGTACGTCCGTGCGCTACTTGGAATATAGTTTACACCCAGATCCGGCAGGTGTGCAATCTTTTATGGCATTTCTGCGTCCCTGCGGCATCGCATTGTACTTTTCCTATCGACATTTTAACATCTTCCCACTCTTGTCATTATAAAACGCATCAATGTCTTTTATAATAAATAACTATCGCGGAACTTACATTTTCCTATGCCAGAATCAAAGATTATGTTATTATAATTAACAGATTGATAATGATTAAGTTCCAAAGCAGGAAAAAATATCGGCCATATTATACGAGGAGGAATAAAATTGAAAAAGCTCTCTATCCAAAAACTGTCAGATACCGTTTCCTCTGCCAGAAAAAAATCGAACCTGACCCAGCAGGATCTTTCCCGACTCACCGGGATTCATCGTGCGCTTCTTTCAAGACTGGAACATCAGAGTTTCATGCCTTCCATCCCGCAGCTGGAGAGTCTCTCTAATGTCCTGAATTTCGACATTTCTGATCTGTTCGAGGAAGACGCGGCCGAAGCACCGGAACCGCATTCTCCGTTGAACATTGCCGTCGCAGGCACCGGTTACGTCGGCCTTTCCCTCGCCACCCTACTCTCCCAGCACAATCATGTGACGGCTGTTGACATCCTGGAAGAGAAGGTTTCTGATCTGAACCAGATGATTTGTCCCATCCAGGATGAATATATGGAACGGTATTTCGCTGAAGCCAAAACAGGGAAACGCAGCCTCGATCTAAAGGCTGTCCTGAATAACGGCAGGCAGGGGGAAGCAAACCCCTCTAACGCTGCCTATGCCGCTGCGGATTTTGTCATCATATCCGCCCCCACAAATTATGATTCCAGGCAGAACTATTTCGACACGACTGCGGTAGAATCGGTAATCGAGCAGGTGCTGTCTGTGAACCGTCACGCCTTTCTCATCATCAAATCAACCGTGCCGGTCGGCTACACGGTATCCGTCAGGCAGAAATATCATACCGGCCGCATTCTCTTCAGCCCGGAATTTCTGCGCGAATCAAAGGCGCTGTACGACAACCTGTATCCCAGCAGAATCATCGTCTCCTGTGACAAAAACGATGAACCATCCGTAGAGGCAGCGCATACCTTTGCCGCTCTCCTTCAGGAAGGTGCTCTTCGAAAATCCGTTCCCACTCTTTTTATGGGATTTACCGAAGCCGAGGCCGTCAAGCTCTTTGCGAATACCTATCTGGCTCTCAGAGTCTCCTATTTTAATGAGCTTGACACCTATGCGGAGAGCAAGGGACTTGACACACAGGAGATCATAAACGGCGTCTGTCTGGACCCGAGGATCGGCGACTTCTACAACAATCCAAGCTTCGGTTACGGCGGATACTGCCTTCCCAAGGACACCCGCCAGCTTCTTGCAAACTACCGTGATGTCCCCGAAAACCTCATTGAGGCGATCGTAGAGAGCAACCGCACCAGAAAGGATTTTATCGCGGACCAGGTTCTGAAAATTGCCGGTTATTACAGTTACTCCACAGATAATAATTTCAGCGAAGCGGAGGAAAAGGTTGTGACGGTTGGTGTCTATCGTCTGGTGTTCAAGAGTGCCTCCGACAACTTCCGGCAGTCCCCCATCCAGGGTGTCATGAAACGAATCAAGGCAAAGGGCGCCCGGATTATCGTCTATGAGCCGACCTTGAAAGATGGAAGCACCTTTTTCGGAAGCCCGGTTGTAAACGATCTGAGACAATTCAAAGATAGGAGCCAGTGTATCCTCGCCAACCGCTATGATACCTGCCTCGATGATGTAAAAGACAAGGTTTATACCAGAGACCTCTTCCGGCGGGACTGAACCGTTCTCAGGTCTTCTCCCCCCCGGGAAATCCGGTATGATGTATTCCCTATTCTATCTGAGTGGTATGTGAACCGTTACAATCCTCGCAAACAGAACGAGTCCGCAATCATTTACGTAACAGAACGAGTCCGTAATCATTTATGTATTGACACAGAAGCGCTCCAGGTGTATATATGTTATATATACAGTTGAGACAGCAAAGTGAGGTCACAATGATTTTATTAAAAAATTCAGGAGAACCGATCTATCAGCAGATCGCGGATCAGTTTCGACAGGATATTCTGACGGGGCGGCTGAAGGAAGGCGATTATCTTCCTTCTATCCGGGGGCTGGCGAGCGATTTGAAGATCTCGGTGATCACAACCATGAAGGCGTATGAAATGCTTGCTTCTGAAGGGCTGGTGACAGCCGTACAGGGGAAGGGCTATTACGTCAACGCGCAGGATCAGGATATGCTGAAAGAACAGCACCTCCGGAAAATGGAGGCAGCGCTGAATGAAGCGATCGATGCGGCGGAGATCGCCGGTCTCAGCGAAAACGAGTTGAAAGAGATTCTGGATTCCCTGATCCGCCTCAAGAGGGAGAAGATATGAAATCTCAGTCAGAAAACCGTGGAGAACAAAAGATGGCAATGAAGAAAGAAACAATTACGAGCGAAAGAATGACGGCAGAAACGATGAGCAGCGCTCTGACAGCGGAAAATCTGCGTATGAAATACAAAAGCTTTTTGCTGGATATCCCGGAGCTCAGAATACCGAAGGGCTTCGTAACGGCGTTGATCGGTGAAAACGGAGCGGGCAAAACAACGCTGCTCCGAATCCTCGCCGGTGTGGTGCTGAACTACCATGGAAAAATATCATATTTCGACGAAAGGATATCCATGGATGACACAAACGTGCGCAGCAGGATCGGCTACACGGCACCGGGCAGTTATTTTCTCCCGAACTGGACGGGAGAAAATGTCAGGGACATTTCCCCTACTCTTTATCCTGGCTTTGATGTATCCCGTTTTGATGAATTTATCAGAGAAATGGCCATGGAAGGCTATCACAACAAGGTTGTTGACATGTCCGACGGCAACCGCATGAAGCTTGAGCTCGCCTCCGTGCTGGCGAGAAATACGGATCTGCTTCTTCTGGATGAGCCGGCATCGCCTCTCGATCCTCTGATGCGTGAGAAGCTCTGTGATCTGCTCCGCGCCTACATTGCGGATGGATGCGGTGAGAAAACCGTCCTGCTCTCCTCTCACAATGTTGCAGATATGGAAAGTACGACAGACTACTGCATCTTCATGGCACAGGGCCGGATTGTCGAACAGGGGTTTGTCGAGGATCTGAAGGAGAAATATGTTTTGCTGACCGGCCCGGCTGTCTGCATGGAAAAGCTCCGGGATATGTTCGTCAGCTGCACCGGTGGAACCAACGAATACACTGCCCTGGCGGAAAGGGCGAAGCTTACAGAGATCCGTTCCGCAGCGGCAACCACGGCCGCAATGATGGTATCATATCTTTCGCCTGAAAGCGAAGCGGCTTCCCAGAATCAAGTGCCTTCACCGGAGCCGCCGTTCGAAGGCACAGAGTCTGCAGGATCTGTTAAGAACATCCAGGCGGATGACGCAATTGTGGCTGAACGCCCGACTCTGCAGCAGATTTCCGTGGGTATTCTGCGCAAGTACTCAAAAATTTCGTGAGGTGCCTCAGATGCTGAAAGATTATCATTATTTCTGCCCGCGGAACTATCGGATTCTAGCGTGGCTTCTGATCCCGGCATTAGCATCTGCCCTGGGTGCGGCCGCCGGACTTACCATGCCGGATATCACCGGGGGATGGACCGTGGATGCCTGTTTACATGCGGCTTCGTCATTCCTTTTTCTCGTCATACCGGTCGGCATACTGGAAATTCTTGCCGGCGGGAAACTGTTCAACGGATTCAGTATTTTTCATGACGGAGAGCCCGGATTTCTGGCTGCATCAGACAGGTGGAAATATCTTCTTCCACAGATTCTGACCGTTGACGCCATACGGCGTTTTCTGGTCTGGCTGCTTTCACTGGCCTGTGCCGCTGCGGTCAACCACGCGATGACGCAGCAGAGCATTTCCGGGAGCGCCGACACAATCGGAGGAATGCCACAGACTTTAACATTTGTTTTCACAGCGGCGCTGATTTTCAGCGTGGCAGGTATGCTTTCATCCATTGCCATCGGCGGCCTCGGAATGTTTTATCTGATCATGGTTATCATGGCTCTTCTTCATACATTCGCGATTGTACTGGTTCTGTCTGCCTGTGTGACAGGACATATAGAATTTCTGCTTCTGCCTGCGGCAGCGGGACTGATTTTGTACTTCCGCAGGGCATATTTCGCCGGAACTGCTGTATATGGTACCCGCAGGAAGAAAATCCGGAAAAAGGGGTAAGACAATGAAGAAATTGCTAAACTATCTGATTCTTATTAAGGAAATCACAATCCTTTACATTATGGCAGCCGTGTGGCTCATCATGGACATCACCATCTATCATAGCTTTTTCCTCTCGCCTCTCATGCTGGGCCTTACACCGGTGTCGGCCTTTGCTTATTATCTGCTGGCCGGCTGCGTGGATTATATCCGCATATCACCGGCATATGCGGAATTTATTCAAAAGAAATATGCGTGCCTTGTCGCGCTGACCATGGCTGCGAGTTATCTGACTGTATCTCTTCTGTGCTTTCTTCTGCAGAGCCTGAACATTTCCGGCTTTTCCGTAAAGAACACCTCGCTGATTCTTACGGCGCTGATTGTTGGCGTCTACGGTATGCTCTGCCCGCTCATCTATCGCACAAGAATAGCCGGTTTTATCCTGTTTATCGGGTTGATTGCCATATGCAGCGGCACCGTCGGTTTCTTCAGCGGCATGGAGCCCGGCGGCGCTGAAATCGGTAGACTCGGTGCTGAAATCAGCAGGCTGATCGAAAATCTCAACACCAGCTTCCCACTGGCGTTTTTCGTCGGAATTCTGATCACGGCGGCGTTCAGCGCTCTTAATTTCCTTACCATCTGGCTGACGAGAAAAAAATCAGAGTGCAGCTATCTGTCCCGTAATTATCTGATCCGTCTGGAAAAATCAAAACCGCCGAAGGTAAAACCATCCGTGAACAGCATCCGGTCTTTCAACTAAGACTGTATATGAGATATCGCAGCCCATCCGATTCACCCGGTCTCATTCACAAAGGATACCTGCGTAATTCCCTTTCCATTCCTTGTTTTTTTGCGTGCACATATGCTATAATAGCGTTAATTGGGAGTTAATCTTAACGCGCAGAATGAGGAAACACCGCTGCAACATCAAATTCTAGCGAAATGGGGTGACCGATCATGGATAAGGAATCAATCAAGGCAATTGTCGATGCAATTCAGTCTAAGAAGACCAGCACGAAGATGAAGAAAAGCTCTCTGCTCAGAATTATCGCGATAGCTGTTGCCGCGACTGCAGCAGTCTGCGGAATCGCATACGCCGTATACCGCTATTTCACACCGGATTATCTGGAAGATTTCGATGACGAAGACTTCGACGATGACTTTGACAGCTATTTTGATGAAAATGACAAGGACGAACAGGACGAATCCTCTGAGAACAAGTCCGATAGCTCCGAGGATGACTAAGGTTATCCGCCGGAACCGGTGGAGTCACGAAGAATCAAACAGCAAAAAATAAGCTACGAAAGCGAAAACAGAGCTCCGACACTTCATGTGCCGGAGCTTTTTTGAGGCACAGGTCAAAAGCAGCTGTAAAGCATCCGGGGATGTCGGATTTACACCTGTAGATGCCTGTGCAAATAGGAGGATATTTTTTATGAAAAAGGGCGAGATTTATGAAGGTACGGTAGAACGGGTTTCTTTTCCCAACAAGGGACATGTCCGTGTAGCCGGCGAGGACAGCGAAGTCATTGTCAAGAACACCATTCCGGGTCAAAACGTCCGTTTCCGTATCAACAAACGAAAAGCGGGCCGCCTGGAAGGACAGCTTCTCTGTGTCCTTCTGCCCTCTCCCCTCGAGACGGAGGATCCGGTCTGTGGCCTCTTCCCCCAGTGCGGAGGCTGTACATACCGTACGATTCCTTATGAAGAGCAGCTGAAGCTGAAGGAAGGGGAAATCCGGTTTCTGATCGGCCAGGCTCTGATTGACGGCGGACAGGTTCGCAGCGACGGCTCCGCCGACTATGAATTCGAGGGAGTTAAGCCGAGTCCCCTGGAAAAAGGTTACCGCAACAAGATGGAGTACGCCTTCGGGGACATGGAGAAGGACGGTGAACTGACGCTCGGCCTTCACAAAAAGAACAGCACCTACGACATCCTGACAGCTGATCACTGCCAGATCGTACACGAGGATTTTAACCGCATCCTCTCCTGCGTTCTTAAATTCTGCCGGGAGCAGAACTGGACCTACTTCCATAAAATCTCTCACGAAGGCTACCTGCGTCATCTCCTGGTAAGGCGCGCCTCCGTAACCGGAGAGATACTCGTAGATCTCGTCACGAGCTCTCAATACCCGCACAGAAAAGATACCGGCGAGAATCATGATGTCGTGAAGCAGGGACTCCTGAACGTAACCGAGGATCATGATGTCGCGAAGCAGGGGTCCTTGAATATAAATGAGGGAAATATCGCAGAGGAACAGGAAATTCTGGAAGCACTGTGTACACAGCTCAGGTCCCTTGATCTCGAAGGCACACTGATCGGTGTACTTCACACAGTAAACGACTCCGTAGCAGATATTATCCGCAATGACCGGACCGACCTGCTCTATGGAAGAGATTATTTCTACGAAGAGCTTCTCGGACTCCGATTCCGCATCACACCGTTTTCTTTCTTCCAGACAAACTCCAGAGGCGCCGAGGTTCTATACAGTACAGCCAGGGAATTCCTCGGAGACGTCGAGAATCAGACGGTCTTTGACCTTTACAGCGGTACCGGAACCATTGCCCAGATCATCGCCCCGGTGGCAAAGGAGGTTGTCGGTGTGGAGATCGTAGAAGAAGCCGTAGAGGCAGCCAGGGAGAATGCCCGGCTGAACCGACTCGATAACTGCCGTTTTCTCGCAGGAGATGTTCTGAAGGTTCTCGACGAAATCCCCGAGAAACCAGATTCCATTATCCTCGATCCTCCGCGCGAGGGAATTCACCCGAAGGCTCTTCCGAAAATCATCGCTTATGGAGTATCCAAGATCATATACATCTCATGCAAGCCAACCAGCCTTGCCAGAGATCTTCCGGTCTTCCTGACCCACGGATACCGCCTCGAGCGGATTGCGTGCGTTGACTTGTTCCCTGCAACTGTACATGTCGAGACCGTCTGTCTACTAACACATTCTTGAAGAAAAAGGGCTGAAAAAGCCTGATTTACTGGGGTTTCCGTCACCGGGAGCAGAGCGTGCTCGGTGTGATGGAAGCCCTCTTTTTATGTCTGAGGGAACTGGTCAG
>OMUU01000014.1 GCA_900314295.1 uncultured Lachnospiraceae bacterium
GCGAGCGTCGCGATAGCGAGATAAAACTCGCGCAGCGTGTTTTATCTCGTTTACGCGTTTACATATACAGGCCGTGGGCCTGTTTTTTTAACGACTTCTTTACCAGGATAAGATAACGGATTTAACGTGTCTTGAATAGAATTATTAAAGTGTCAATACACAGAAGCCGATTCGCGATGCACGGATAAGCGGGTTACCAGGATCAGGCAAAACGTAAAGTACGCGTCAGTGTGCTTCTGGGACGCGCGGATAAGCGGGTTACAAGAATTGCTACAAAATATTCAAGAAGGTATGAGAATCAAATATGGCAGGAATTACTCTATCACACATCTCAAAAACTTACCGCAACGGATTTCAGGCGGTTCAGGATTTTAATCTGGAGATCGGCGACCATGAATTCATCGTGTTCGTAGGCCCCTCCGGTTGTGGGAAATCAACAATGTTGCGCATGATCGCGGGACTGGAGGATATTTCCGAGGGTGAACTCTGGATCGGGAACCGTCTGATGAATAGTGTGGATCCGGGCAAGAGAAATCTGGCGATGGTTTTTCAGAATTATGCGCTGTATCCGAATATGACGGTATACCAGAATCTGGCATTCGGACTCAAGGCTCACAAGGTGGAGAAAACAGAAATGGACCGCAGAATCCGGAAGGCGTCCTCGATGCTTGAGATCGGGAACCTTTGGAACCGCAAGCCGGCACAGCTGTCCGGAGGGCAGATGCAGAGAGTGGCGATCGGAAGCGCCATTGTCCGTGATGCAGAGGCCTATCTGTTTGACGAGCCCTTGTCGAACCTGGATGCCAAGCTCCGTACGCAGATGCGTGTCGATCTGAAGAAGATTTACGATAAGCTCGGTTCAACCGTCATATATGTCACACATGATCAGGTGGAAGCCATGACGCTTGCGACGAGAATTGTTGTGATGAGAGACGGAATGGTGCAGCAGGTGGGAACACCGAGACAGGTGTACGAGAAACCGGTGAATCGGTTTGTGGCAGGATTCGTGGGACTTCCCCAGATGAATTTCCTGAGTGCAGTTTTGGAGATGGAAGCAGGGACGGCGTTTCTGAATGCTGGAGATTTCAGAATTCGTCTTCCTCTGCGTTTTCAGCGCAGCCTGTCGGAGGGATTGACAGAAGGCACGAAAGTGGAGATCGGAATCCGTCCGGAGGATCTGATGACGGAGGGCGATCCTTGGTATGAGATACCATTTACGATCGAGATGACGGAGAATCTCGGATCGCATTATTACCTGCACGGATTGGCGGGCAGACAGAGTCTGACCGCAAAAGTCGGAACCTACAATCCGATATATGGGAAAAAATCAATGCGGATTTTCATCGATCCGGAAAAAATGCATTTGTTCGATAAGGAAACGGGAGAGTCGGTGGAAGAAGTTCTGTTGAGATAACAGAGAGAGTCGGTGGAAGAAGTTCTGCCGAGATAATAGAGAGAATCGGTGGAAGTAGTTCTGCTGAGACTATCGGAAGGAGAAGAGCATTGACGAAGACATCAATGACAAGAATACAGAAAAAAACGGGACCTTATTGTTATTTGATTCCGTCCCTGATCATTTTTGCAATTTTTCTTTTCTATCCCTTTGTAAAGACAATATATCTGAGCCTTTACAAGACCAATAAGCTGGGCCAGGCGAGACTCTTTGTAGGTCTTGGCAATTACAAGGATCTGTTCGCAAGTGCGAGCTTCGCAAATTCGCTGGTTGTAACCGCAATTTTTGTTGTGATTGTCGTGCTTGGCGGTATGCTGCTCGGCCTGCTTGGTGCAGTCCTATGCAACAAGACGTTTCCGGGAATTCGGTTCTTCTCGACAGCCTATGCGCTTCCGATGTCCATTGCATCGAGCTCGGCAGCCCTGATCTTCCGGATCATGCTGGATCCGACGATCGGAATTGTGAACAAACTGCTGAAGACCAACATCAACTGGCTCAACGATCCGAAGTATGCGCTTGTATGTGTAGCCGTATTAACTGCCTGGCTGAACAGCGGAATCAACTTCCTGTACTTCAGTGCAGGTCTTGCAAATATCGATGAAGAGATCTATGAGCGGGCGTCAATCGACGGGGCGAGCCCCGTACGGCAGTTTTTTCAGCTGACACTTCCGGGTCTGCGGCCGATTATGTTCTATACCGTTGTCGTAAATATCATCCAGGCCTTCCAGTCGTTTGGTCAGGTAAAGATCCTGACACAGGGAGGTCCCGGAGAGGCAACGAATCTGATTGTCTATTCTATTTACCGGGACGCATTTTTCAACTTCCGCTTCGGCAGCGCGGCGGCGGAATCGGTTGTTCTGTTCCTCATCATCATGGTTCTGACGTTGCTGATGTTCCGCGCGGAGAAAAAAGGAGGTAAAACACGTTGAATGAAATAGACAGCTGCATCTCAATTTCGCAGCAGGAAATCGAGGCGATGAGACAGGAAAGCGTCCGATTGAACAGAAGGGCAATCCGGGCAAAGAAGGGACGGAAGGCAGCGAGGCTGCTCCTGAATCTTGTGGTGGCATTCATCATTCTGCTTCCGCTGCTCTACGCGGTCAGCATTGCGTTTATGCCCTCATCGGATCTCTACACCATGAATCTGAACCTGATCCCGAAGCATCCGACACTTGAGAACTTCCATCAGGCAGTCAGCAAGATTCCGCTGATCCGATTCATCATCAACTCGTTCCTTGTGGCAGGTCTGATCACGCTGGGCCAGATCATTTCCTGCTCGCTTGCCGCGTTCTCGTTCTCCTTCCTTGAATTCAAAGGAAAGAAGATCCTTTTTATACTGGTTATGGCGACCATGATGGTGCCGGGTGAGGCAACGATCATTTCCAACTACCTGACCGTCGGACAGTGGGGCTGGCTGAACACATACCGGGTTTTAATCATTCCTTATCTGACGAGTGCAATGGGAATCTTTCTTTTCCGGCAGTTCTATCAGTCCTTCCCGATCTCCGTATACGAGGCGGCAAAAATTGACGGGTGCTCGAACCTCCGCTTTATTTTCCGGATACTGCTTCCGCTGACAAAGGCCGCGATCGGAGCCATGGCGGTGTACACATTCATCAACGCATGGAATATGTATATGTGGCCGCTCCTTGTGACGGGAGACGAGAGTATGCGGACCGTTCAGATCGGACTCAGTATGCTGAACAGCGTGGACTCGCAGTCGATTACGATGATGATCGCCGGTGTCGTACTGATTATTCTGCCGTCGATTTCGATTTTTATTCTCGGACAGAAGCAGTTGATCCGAGGGATGTTCTCCGGAGCAGTCAAGGGTTAATCAGGGGTCATTACCGCCGGGATCCGACAGGAAACGGCGGATGACATAGATCACTTATCATTCTTACATTAGGAGGAAAACATGAAAAAAAGGTTACTGACACTAACTGCCGCTACACTCGCGGCTACGATGGTATTCGGCGCATGCGGATCCGGCACAGGTGGCTCTTCTGAGGCATCTTCCGCATCACAGGAGAAGACACAGCAGGCAGCAAGTACAGATACCGCAGAACAGGAAGATACAATAAAAGCAGCAGATTCCGCGTCATCCTCTGCAGCGTCAGACGGCAGCACAGCGAGCTCATCCGGAAAGACCACAATCACCTTCTGGCATTCCATGGGCGGAGTCAACGGAGATGCGCTGACACATCTGGTAGATCAGTACAACAAAGAGAATAAGGACAACGTATATGTTGACGCAGAGTATCAGGGCGAATACGATGACACCATCAACAAGCTCAAGAGTGCGCAGATCGGGAACATGGGAGCGGACCTGGTTCAGGTATATGAGATCGGTACCCGTTTCATGATTGATTCCGGCTGGGTCGTACCGATGCAGGATCTGATCGACGAGGATGGGTGGGATGAGTCTCAGCTCGAGCCGAATATCGCGGCATATTATACCGTCGACAAGAAGCTTTATTCCATGCCATTCAATTCGTCTACTCCGATCATGTATTACAATAAGGACATGTTTGAGAAGGCAGGCATCACAGACATTCCGGATTCCCTTCCGAAGATTGATGCAATTGCCAAGGACCTGGTAGAAAAAGGCGGCGCCGGAGAAGCGATTTCCATGGGCATCTACGGATGGTTCTTCGAGCAGTTCCTCTGCAAACAGGGCGACAATTATGTGGATAAGGATAACGGTCGTTCTGCCGCTGCCACAAAGGTAGAGTTCGACAGCAACGGCGGCGGAGAGAATATTCTGACACAGTGGAAGAAGATGTATGACGACGGAACCGCTCCGAACGTAGGACGCGGCGGAGACTCCGGTCTGGCTGACTTCACAGCCGGAAAGAGTGCTATTACGCTGGGATCTACTGCATCTCTTGCACAGATTTTGCAGGATGTAAATGGAAAGTTCGAGGTTGGAACCGCTTACTTCCCGAAGGTGAGCGACGACGACAAGGGCGGCGTTTCCATCGGTGGTGCATCTCTGTGGGCTCTTGACAATGGAGACAAGCAGAAGGAGCAGGCAGTGTGGAAATTTGTAAAGTTTCTGGTGTCGCCGGAAAGTCAGGCATACTGGAGCGCACAGACCGGATATTTCCCGGTAACAACCGCTGCGCATGACGAGCAGGCATTTAAGGACAACATCGCAAAATATCCGCAGTTCCAGACTGCCATCGATCAGCTTCATGATTCCGCACCGGAATACGCAGGGGCATTGATGAGCGTCTTCCCGGAAGCAAGACAGGATGTGGAGGCAGGAATCGAAGATATGCTCAACAGCAATCAGGATCCTGCGGAAGCAACAAAGGGAATCGCAGACAAAATCAATAAGGCGATTGAAGATTATAACGTTGTAAACAGCTGAGCTGCTGCATCTAGCTTCTGCTTTCCTGTAATCCTGCAGGCATAAGGATTTCGAGAGTGTGCAGCACGGAGCAATCCGTAACTTATACAGTTTGTGACACACTATATCGTATGCAAGCTTGCTGAAAAAGACCATATAACACTATATAACACGCATGGGATACCTGTAAAAGGAAGGGTATCCTGTGGGTGTTTTTTTGATTGTATATTTGTATATTTGTTGATCCGATACTGCCTGAATAGCGATAACTTGTCGAATCGGGTGAATAATTCCTAAAGTGGGGCGGATAAATGAATTCAGGATGGATCCATGATGTGATTTTCTGATTGACGGGAAGAAAAAATCAGAGTATGATGTTCCACACCAATATTTAACAATGTTAAATATTGGAACTGATAAAAATAAACAACGATAATTAAATTTTGCATGTGGAAAGGAGGAAATATGGATCAGCTGGATCAGGAATTTATTCATGCCATGCATCAGTTCCACAAGATGAGGCCGATGTTCAGCTTTTCCGGAATCAGCAGGGGGAAGATTGTTGTGACAGGAGCTGCCTGGCAGATCTATAACAGCAGAGAGGACCACAAGGTACGCGTCAGTGATATCGTATCCCGCCTGGGCATTCCGGCTCCCGGCGTTTCACGGATCCTGAAGGGACTCGAAGAAGACGGCATTGTAATGCGGAGCCTTGACCCGGAAGACCGCAGAACGACACTGGTCAGCTTTACGGACAAGGGAATGCAGGAAATCCAAAAAAACACGCGTCTTTTTGAAGAAGCGCTTCATACGATCATTCAGGGCATGGGGGAGGAGAAAATCCGTACGCTCTGCACACTGTTGAACGAACTGTATGCAAAGACAGAGGAGATTTTTCTGGATTATCAATCAAAGACAGAATCAAAGGCAGAAAAGGAGAGACTATGAAACATATTTTTTCAAATCTGAAGCATTACTGGAAGGCTGTGCTGCTTCTGGCTGTGCTTCTGATTGTGCAGGGATTCTGCGAGATGTCCATGCCGCAGTATACCCAGAATATCATCGATGTCGGAATTCAGAATAAAGGAATCGAGCACATCGTTCCTTCCAGGATCACGGCAGATGAATATGAGGAAGCACAGATCTTCATGGATGAGGATCAGAAAAAGGAGTGGCAGTCCTCCTATACACAGAAGGGCGACAACTATATTCTTCAGGATATCAAGAATGAGGAGCTGGAAAAGCTGGATCACGATCTCCTGACACCTGTCGTCATGGCTTACCAGCTCGGACATATGACAGAGGACGCTTTCCGCGATATGGTAAAAAATCAGGCGGAGTCCGCGGTCAAGGCACAGATGCAGAGTGCGAAGCAGGAAACTATGTCTGCGGCAACGGAAGGAAGCCAGACAGAGGCATCTTACGGAACAGGGAATTCGGCGGATGGCACTGCCCAAATGGAGCAGAAGCTTCAGGAGGCTGCGAAGAAGGAGCTGGCGCAGATCGATACGATGTCCGCCTCTGAGATCGCTAAGGCATATCATCTGGATGTCCATGTCTTCGAAGCGAAGGATGAGAACGGGGACAAAGCCACGTATGTGGATGTGCGCCCTGCGATTCGTCAGATGATCGAAAGCGGACAGATGTCCGGAGACCAGATCGCTGAGATGAAGAAGCAGATCAGCGACACGATCAGCAAAACCGGAACGCAGACCATGAAAGCCATGGGAATCCGGTATGCGGCAGATGCGGAGAAATCGGCAGGCGTTGACGTGGATGCGCAGCAGAAGCAGTACCTCTGGACCAGCGGCGGAAAAATGATGCTGATCGCTCTTTTAATGGGACTTGCGGCGATCGCGGTTTCCTTTGTGGCGTCCCGCGTCGGCGCCGGGGTCGGACGAGACCTTCGATATAAGGTGTTCCATAACGTCATCGGATACTCCAGCGCTGAGATGGATAAATTCCAGACGTCGTCTCTCATCACGAGAGCCACCAATGATGTTCAGCAGGTGCAGATGGTGACAACCATGCTGCTGCGCATGGTGCTGTATGCGCCGGTGCTCGCGATCTGGGGTGTGGTCAAGGTCTACCAGTCTCATGCCAATATGAGCTGGGTAATTGTGCTCGGAATTGCGGTGATTGTCGGAGTCATTCTGACGCTTATGGTGCTCGCCATGCCAAAATTCAAAATCATGCAGAGCCTGGTTGACCGCCTGAATCTGGTATCCAGGGAGATCCTGACAGGTCTGATGGTGGTACGGGCATTCGGAAGAGAAAAAACAGAAGAAGAGCGGTTTGATGACGCCAATAAAGACCTGATGCGGACACAGCTTTTCACAAACCGTGTGATGACCTTTATGATGCCGTCCATGATGTTTGTGATGAGCGGACTTGGTGTTCTGATCACATGGGTGGCAGCGCATCGTGTGGACGCAGGAACCTTGCGGGTCGGTGCTATGACATCGTTCATTACGTATTCGATGATTATCATATCCTCTTTCATGATCCTGACTGCAATGTCGATTATTCTTCCGAGAGCGGGCGTCGCGGCGGACCGTATCAATGAGGTGGTTACGACAATGCCGTCGATTGAAAGCCCGGAGCATGAAGAAACGCCGGTTCGGGAAAAGGGAGTGGTCCGTTTCGATCACGTAAGCTTCCGGTATCCGGGAGCAGGGATGGATGCATTGACAGACATATCCTTTACGGCCGAGCCGGGAAAGACGACGGCGATTATCGGAAGCACCGGCTCCGGGAAAAGTACGCTGGTGAATCTGATTCCCAGGTTTTATGATGTCACAGGCGGGGCGATTACGATGGACGGTGTTGACATCCGATCCATGAATCTTCATGACCTTCGGGATAAAATCGGTTTTGTGCCGCAGAAGGGGACGCTGTTCTCCGGTACAATCGCTTCCAATATCCGTTTCGGAAGGCCGGAAGCTTCCGACGAGGAGGTGAGACGCGCTGCGAAGATCGCCCAGGCGGATGATTTTATCGAGGAGAAGGAAGATGCCTACGACAGCTTCATCTCACAGGGCGGCGGCAATGTGTCCGGAGGTCAGAAGCAGAGACTTTCGATCGCCAGAGCGATTGCAAAGAAGCCGCTTGTTCTTGTATTTGACGACAGCTTCTCGGCATTGGATATGAAGACGGATGCGAAGCTTCGGGAAGAATTGTCGCGGCAGGAAAAGGACGCAGCAAAAATTATTGTCGCGCAGAGAGTCAGCACAATTCTGAACGCGGATCAGATTCTGGTCCTCGATGAGGGGAAAGTAGCAGGACTGGGCACACACGAGGAACTGCTGGACAACTGTGAGGTTTACAGACAGATCGCTGCTTCCCAGCTGTCACAGAAGGAACTGGAGGGTACGCGCCATGCAAGAAAATAAGAATCAGAGACAACAGGAAGAAGATATGCAGAGCCGGAACCAGCAGGAAGATATGCAGAGCCGGAACCAGCAGGAAGATATGCAGAGCCGGAAGCAGCAGGAAGATATGCAAAGCCGGAACCAGCAGGGAGATATGCAAAGCCGGAAACAACAGGATAGCAAGAATACAGACGCAGAGCAGCGAGCGCGTGAAAAGCAGCTGGAGGAATACCGGAAGCAGCAGAGAATGGCAAAGACGATGCGCCACGGGCCGGGGCGGAATCAAGTGGCAGAGAAGCCGAAGAACTTTAAGGGATCCTTCGGTAAGCTGATGTGTTATATCGGCCGATACCGGTTCGCTGTCATTCTGGTCATGATTTTTGCGGTGCTATCGACCATATTCAGTGTCCTTGGTCCTAAAATCATGGGACATGCGACGACAGAACTGGCGGAAGGACTGATGCGCAAGATTCAGGGTACCGGCGGGATTGATTTTGAAAAAATAGGAAAGATCCTGATTTTTACGCTGGGTTTGTATCTGGCATCGGCCGGATTCAGCTTTATCCAGGGATGGATTATGACATCGGTCAGTCAGAAGGTGGCCTACCGGATGCGCCGGGAGATTTCGGAAAAGATCGACCGGATGCCGATGAAATACTTTGAGAGCAGACCCTACGGCGACGTGCTGTCGCGCATCACAAATGATGTGGATACACTGGGAACCGGTCTGAACCAGAGTATTACCATGATTATTTCGTCTCTGGCGACGATCGTCGGTGTTGTTGTGATGATGCTGACAATTTCGCCGCTGATGACACTGATCGCAGTCGTCGTGATTCCGGTCTCCGGATCACTGGTAGCTTTTATCGTAAAAAAATCGCAGAAATACTTCATTCGTCAGCAGGATTCGCTGGGAATCATCAACGGACAGATTGAAGAGGATTTTTCCGGGCAGCTTGTGATCAAGGCTTTTAACAGAGAACAGATCGTCTTGAATGATTTCAACAGCACAAACCGTGATCTGTACGATTCCGCGTGGAAATCGCAGTTCATTTCCGGTGTGATGATGCCGGTTATGAACTTTATCAGCTACCTCGGTTATGCGGGCGTGGCGATTTCCGGAGGACTTCTGGCAATTCGAGGTGTGATCGGCGTCGGAGATATCCAGGCCTTCATTCAGTATGTCGGAAATATCAAACAGCCCCTGGCGCAGCTCGCTCAGGTCATGAATCAGGTGCAGTCGATGACGGCGGCAGCGGAGCGTGTATTCGAATTTCTCGAGGAAGAGGAAGAAGATCCTGCGCGGATTACACAGGCAGAAGGAAAGAGTGAATCTTCCGGGACCAGAGAATCGTGTGAAAATGGAAAATATTTCGGTACAGGAGAGCAGGGTGAGCAGAGCGGATCTTTCGCCACAATCGGTACGGGAGTAATTCGCGGGGAGGTCGACTTCGATCATGTCCGGTTCGGCTATAATCCGGAGCAGATCGTCATCAAGGATTTTTCCGCACATGTGAAGCCGGGCCAGAAGATTGCCATCGTCGGACCGACGGGAGCAGGAAAGACGACGATTGTAAAGCTTCTGATGCGCTTCTACGATGTGAACAGCGGAACGATCCGTCTGGACGGCAGGGATATCCGTGAGATAGACAGGCACGAACTTCGGCAATATTTCTCGATGGTTCTGCAGGATACCTGGCTGTTCTCGGGAACAATCCGTGAAAACATCCGTTACGGCCGTCTGGACGCAACCGACGAAGAAGTGGAAAAAGCGGCAAAGGCTGCTCATGTGGATCACTTCATTCGGACACTTCCCGGAGGATACGACATGGTGCTGAACGAAGACGCGACAAACGTGTCCCAGGGACAGAAACAGCTTCTGACCATCGCGCGCGCCATGCTTGCAGACCGGCGTCTGCTGATTCTCGATGAGGCAACCTCCTCCGTAGATACCAGAACCGAACAGCTGATACAAAGCGCCATGGACCGCCTGATGAAGGGAAGGACAAGCTTTGTCATCGCACATCGGCTTTCCACGATCCGAAATGCAGATCTGATACTGGTACTCAATCACGGCGACATCGTCGAACAAGGCACCCACGAAGAACTCCTCGCCAAAAACGGATTCTACGCAGACCTCTACAACTCACAATTTGCTGTATAAGTCCAGTCGCATGACAGAGACGGCCTGCACACCCGTAGGGCGTGCAAGGTCGGCTATGGCTTTGCGACGACAACAGGCATGAGGATTCTCGCGGTGTGAAACACCGCGAGAATCCTCATGCCTGTTAGCGTCACGGAAGTTGCGAAGCAGCTGGAGTGACGCGGGGACTTATACAGCAGAGAAAAACACAGAGGGGCTCGTCGCACGCGAAGCGCGCGTAAGAGGCCGGATGTGTTTTCGAAGGCAACAAGTATGAGCACGAAGTGACGCGTAAACACCGTGAGAACTGATACCGTCAAGAATTAATTTTTGACAGCAAGATGGTAAAAGACAAGGTAGGATTACCATCAGAAATGGCAATGGGGAGTATGGATGGTAATTGTCTGGAAAGATTACTATCAAGATTATCATATCTGACAAGAAAACGGTAAAAGCAGAGGTAGGAGTACCATCAGAAATGCTATCGGGAAAATTAGATGGTAAAAGTAGAGATGGGAATGCCGTCAGAAATGGTGGCGTGGATGTATATCAGAATCTTTGTTGCATATGTTACATATAAAAACAGGTTTGGAGTTACAATATAAAAGTAACAGAAGCATCAGGGAGGTGTGAGGATATGACAATCCGGGAAATTACAGAGAAGCTCGAAAAGGATGAAAGAAATCAGTCTTATACACAAAGAGGTGTACCGCCGATTTTTCAGGCAAGCAGTGATGCCCGGATTTTGATTATCGGACAGGCTCCGGGACGGAAGGTAGAGGAATCCGGGATTCCGTTTAACGACAAGTCGGGGGAGACGTTGATCCGATGGCTGGGAATTGACCGGGAAACCTTCTATTCATCAAAAATCGCGATTGTGCCGATGGATTTTTATTATCCAGGTAAGGGAAAATCGGGAGATCTGCCGCCGAGAAAATTCATCGCGGAGGAGTACCATTCGGATCTTCTGCGACTGATGCCGGAGATCGGCCTTACGATTCTGATCGGAAAGTACTCGATCGATTACTACCTGAAGGATCGGAAGAAGAGAAATCTTACGGAAACGGTGGCTGCGTATAAGGAATATCTGCCGGAATATTTCCCGATTGTACATCCGAGTCCATTGAACTTTCGATGGCAGCGGAAGAACCCGTGGTTTGAAGAGGAGGTTGTACCGGAACTTCAGGACATGGTTCAGAGTGCACTCAGGTGAGAAGCTTCTGACAGATATTTCATGAGAATATAATCTTGGCGTATGGCCGATGGGTTTTCTTCGGAGAATCCGTCGGCTTTTTGTATGTCATAAATTTAAGGCATGATCTTGTGCATATTCCGTCTAAGGTGTATATATTTCTTGTGGTAAGTTAATTGGCATTGTACAAATGCAAATTTGCATTACACAAATGAAATTGCATGATATTTATTTTTGTATTGTAAGTTCATTGGAGCATCAGAAAATAAGAACAAGATTAAAAGGACAAATTTATGAAGTTAATGATAGCGTCTGATATTCACGGATCCGCGTATTACTGCAGGAAGATGCTGGAAGCGTTTGATCGGGAAGAGGCGGAGCGGCTGATGCTTCTCGGAGACATCTTATATCACGGCCCCAGAAATGACCTGCCGAAAGAGTATGCGCCAAAGGAAGTCCTGAAGCTTCTGAATCAAAGGAAGAACAGCATTTTCTGCGTCCGCGGGAACTGCGACGGAGAGGTTGATCAGATGGTACTGGAATTCCCGATCATGGCAGACTATTGTATTCTTACCGAAGGATCCCGCCTGATCTACGCGACACACGGACACCATTTTAACCGAACACAGCTTCCGCCGATTCAGCCGGGTGATATTCTCCTGCATGGGCACACGCATGTTCCCGCATGGGAGACATTCGGCAGCGACAACCTTTATCTGAATCCGGGGTCCGTGTCCATTCCGAAGGAGAATTCCCGTCACAGCTACATGATCCTGGAAGATGAGGCATTTATATGGAAGGATCTGGACGGAAACGAATATCACAGAGAAAACATTTGATTCCTTGAGACGTATCGAGCATTTAGCGGATTATGTAAGATATATCGTGAAGCAAGCGGATATGGAACTGAAATCTGATTATGGGCGATATGCCGATAGTTAATCTGATTGTGTGAGAATTCTTGAGGGATAATTGGCTTAAGGGAGGCGGAAAGCATGGATATACCTGAGACCCTGGAAGTACTGCGAAAAAAAGCACTGGCCGATGATGCGCTGCGTCAAAGGCTTCTGGCTACCAGAAATTCAGAGACGCCGCTTGCCGATTTTTGCAGAATCAGCACAGAACAGGGACTGCCGATGTATGAGATGGACCTTCTGGAGTATGGAGAAAGTTCGTATGCCGCGATGCGCAGAAGTACGAATGGAGGAGGGGAGAATTCCCCGCTTCTTCAATATGAGGACGACTATTACGAACTGTTTTTGAGTGAGCTGGAATAGCGAACCTGCAGGGAATAATATTAGGCTGCGGTGGCAACGTGGAACTTTCAGGCGATAATATCCTGCCGCGGCGACAATGTGGAACTTTCAGGCGATAACATCGTGCTGTGCTGGCAATGTGGAATCTGCAGGTGCCATTCGGAAGTATGGCAATGTCAAAGTGTCAGTCGGCAAGGCGCAGAATGTGATATTGAGGTGAATAAAATGAGCATAACAGATACACAGAATCTCCTGGCTCGTATCAGAGAGGCTGCCTTGGAGGCGGGGACAATTATGAGATCTGCTCATCAGGGGCAGAATGAGATTTCACCGGACAAAATAAAGGCCGGTCACGCAAATTTTGTCACCATATATGACAAAAAAGTGCAGGAATTCTTAATTGAAAGGCTGTCTGAGATATTGCCAGAGTCACACTTTGTGGGTGAAGAGAACGGCAGGGATGTTTTTGATGACAGATTTCAGCGGGGCTACACTTTTGTGGTAGACCCGATCGACGGTACCTCTAATTTCATGAATAATTACGGCCCGAGCGTCACATCGATTGGACTCTTTAAAGAAGGAAAACCATTTCTCGGAGTCGTGTATAATCCGTGGCAGGATGTGATGTTCTCGGCTGCAGAAGGTGTCGGCGCTTTTGAAAATGGGAAAAAAATTCACAGCTCGGAGGAGCCGCTTGCTATGAGTCTGGTTTCGTTTGGAACTGCGCCCTACTATCCGGAACTGCGGGAACAGGTATGGAAGATCGGAGGCTTCTATCTGGATCGATGCGTAGATCTTCGAAGAAGCGGAAGCGCGGCATGGGATCTGTGCATGGTGGCTTCGGGGAGAACAGGCCTGTTCGTGGAACCGCTCCTGCAACTGTGGGACTTTGCGGCAGGGGCCGTGATCCTGACAGAAGCCGGAGGCAGAATCACAGATCTTGAAGGAAAAGACCTGGATTTTCGCGGACCATCATCCATAGCAGCGGCATCGGCAGGAGTTTGCCGGGAAGCGTATCTGCCGTCGGGGTCGGCGGAGTAATTTACAACTTTTTATAAATCGAAAAAAATAAAAATCGTAAATTGCAATAACAAGTTGGACACCCTCCGCTAGGCAGTAGCCTGGTAGATTC
>OMUU01000077.1 GCA_900314295.1 uncultured Lachnospiraceae bacterium
ACAGCCAGTTTGCGAATGGCAACAGGACTGTAAAATCCTTGCCGTACATAGTTGGGGGGGTGAACAGCAACCGTAAAAGAGACCGGAGGGAAATGAGATGAGCGCATATGAGAGCTTTGCTTCCGTTTATGATATGTTTATGGACAATATTGATTATCCCGCGTGGAGCCGGTATTTGATCGGACTTTTACAGAAGCACGGCATTTCCGACGGACTGGTCTGCGAGCTGGGATGCGGTACGGGAAGCATGACAGAGCTTCTGGCCGATGCCGGATATGATATGATTGGCATCGATAATTCCGTGGAGATGCTGGAGGAGGCCCAGGAGAAAAAATATGAGTCCGGGCATGACATCCTGTATCTGGAGCAGGACATGCGGGAATTCGAACTGTACGGAACGGTACGGGCGATCGTCAGCGTGTGCGACAGCATGAACTATATTCTGACAGAAGAGGATCTGTTGAAGGTATTTCGTCTGGTGAACAATTATCTGGATCCGGGCGGACTGTTTGTCTTCGACGTGAATACGGTAGCGAAGTACCGGGGGATCGGGGATTCGACGATTGCCGAGAACCGGGAGAACGGAAGCTTTATCTGGGAGAATCACTACGATGCGGAGAAACGGCTCAATGAATATGCACTGACTCTTTTTATTCCGGAAGAGGAGGAAGTGACAGGGCCGGAGGTTGCCGAAGATGTGGAGAAAGAGACCTGTCCGGAGAGAGACGAAGATGTGGAGAAAGAGATCTGCCCGGAGAGAGACGAAGACGAGGATTCGGATTTCGAGGATGGCAGATTATTCCGCCGGTATGAGGAAGTTCATGTGCAGAGAGCGTATCCTCTCGACAGGATTGTATCCCTGATTGAAGAGTCCGGCATGATTTTCGAAGGGGCGCTGGAGGCTTTTACGGACCACGCGCCGGATGAGAGGTCGGAGCGGATTTACATTCTCGCAAGGGAGCACGGAAAGAAATGCCCGGAAAAAGCTTTGCAGAGCCAGTCGTGCTGAGGCAAAGGCACGGGAAAAGGATAGCCGTTTCCGTTCTGCAGGAACAGATAATGTGTTTTCGTGATGCAATAGGTATAAAGGAGCAGGAAGTGGAAGAGATGACGAAAAATAAGAGTCAGGAAAAGGATGAAAAGGTAACAGATATGACGGAGTGGAAGAAGGATCATATGGATTATATTGTGAGAGCAACGGCATGCGGCGGACAGATTCGGGCGTTTGCCGCGACGACACGGAATCTGGTGGAGCAGGCCAGGGAAATCCATCAGACCAGTCCTGTCTGTACGGCAGCGCTCGGGAGGCTCCTGACGGCAGGAACCATGATGGGAATCATGCTGAAGGGCGAGGACGACCTGATGACGATGACGATAAAGGGCGACGGACCGATGCAGGGGCTTACTGTCACCGCAGACGCGAAGGGCAGAGTGAAGGGGTTTGTGTACAATCCGAATGTGTGGAACGCGCCGAAATACAAGGGAAAGCTGGATGTCGGAGGAGCGATCGGCCGGGGAACCCTGACCGTTGTGCGGGATCAGGCGTTTGGCGAGCCGTATTCCAGTCAGGTGGAGCTTCTGACCGGGGAGATTGCGGAGGACCTGACGAGCTATTTTGTGACCAGTGAGCAGGTTCCGTCCTCAGTGGGACTGGGTGTTCTGGTGAATCCGGACCAGACGGTGGAGCAGGCCGGAGGATTCATCATTCAGCTGATGCCCGGTTTTACAGATGAAACCGTCGATAAGCTGGAAGCAAGTCTGAAGAAGATCCATTCCGTCACACAGCTGCTCGAGGAGGGACTCTCTCCGGAGGAAATCCTGCAGAAGATTCTGGGTGATATGGATCTTGAGCTCCTGGATACGGTTCCCGCGGAATTTTACTGCAACTGCAGCCGGGAGCGGGTGACAAAGGTGCTGCTTAGCATCGGTGAGAAGGATATTCAGGAGATGATCGACGAGGGTAAGCCGGTAGAGCTGGCCTGCCACTTCTGCGGCAAGAAATATTCCTTCAGCGTCGATGAGCTGAAGATTCTGCTTGCCGCGGCAAAGGCAAGGAAGCAGAGAGGGTAAGTATGTCTCTTGAATTCATAGCCGGGAGCAGCGGATCCGGAAAGTCATATCAGATATACAGGGAGATCATCCGGGAGTCCATGGAGGATCCGGAGAGGCAGTTTCTCGTCATTGTTCCGGAGCAGTTTACCATGCAGACGCAGAAGGAGATCGTTCAGATGCATCCGAAGAAGGGGATGCTGAATCTGGATGTGCTCAGCTTTAACCGGCTCGCGTGGAGAGTGTTTGAGAAGGTCGGTGGAAGCAATCTGCCGGTGCTGGATGATCTGGGGAAGAGCCTGATCACCCAGCGGGTGATCGGCGCCGAGCAGAAGAATCTGAAGGTCCTCGGAAGAACGCTCACCCGGCAGGGGGCGGCGGAGGAGATGAAATCGCTGATTTCAGAGCTGCTGCAGTACAGGGTGGCGGAAGAGGATCTGGAGGAATGGATCGGGGCGTCCGAGGAGCGAAATCACGCCAGACTTTCCATGAAGCTGGAGGATATCCGGACGATCTACCATGGCTTTAACAGCTATCTGCAGGATCACTATCTGACGACAGAGGAAATACCGGAGATTTTGTGCCGTGTCATCGGGGAATCGGAGCTTGTCCGGGGAAGCCGGATTGTGCTGGACGGATTCACCGGATTTACGCCGGTTCAGCTGCAGGTAGTACGCAAGCTGTTGACGCTGGCAGACCGGGTCACAGTGGTCCTGACGGCGGACGGCCCGGAGAATCTGAACCGCGGAAGGCATACGCATCATCTGTTTCATATGTCCTGGACGATGTACCACAAGGTTGCGGATCTGGCGGCGGAGACGCGGACGGAGATTCTGCCGGTGCGGTGGATCGCGACGGGCAGCCGGAGTCGTTTTTCCGGAAGCCCGGAGCTTCGTTTTATGGAGCAGAATCTGTTCCGATACAATCAAAAAGCGTTTCACGGGGAGATCGGAACGGCAGACATCCATCAGATTCATATGGCAGAGGCCTCGGACCCGGAGCAGGAGATGCGGGCCTGTGCGCAGCAGATCTGCCGTCTGGTCAGAGATAAGGGATATCACTACCGGGATTTCGCAATTGTCACCGGCGATCTGAATACATATGGGCGGGAGGCGGCCCGCATCTTTGGCGCCGCCGGACTTCCCTGCTTTCTGGATCAGAAGAAAGCAGTGATGTCGAATCAGCTGGTGGAGTTTATCCGGTCCGCGGTAGATATGGTGCGGGATAATTATTCCTATGACAGTGTTTTCCGGTATCTTCACAGCGGACTGTCTCTTCTGTCGGAGGAGGAGATTCAGAGCATGGAGGATTACTGCCTGGCACTGGGAATCCACGGAAGACGGAGGTTTGAAGAGACATGGACCCGCACATCCCGGAACATGAAGCCGGATAAGCTTCTGTATTACAATGGGATACGGGAAAAATTTGTGCAGGAGACGCAGGCGCTTCACGACGGGTTTCATGAAAGAAATTCTTCCGTGCGCCGGAAGACGGGGCTGCTCTATGAGTTTCTTGTCCGTCACGATGTGCAGAATCGTCTGCGGCAGAGAGAACTGGATTTTGAGGAAAAGGGCGATGCCTCCGCCCGGAAGGAATATGCGCAGATTTATGAACAGGTGATGGGGCTTTTTGACAGGCTGGTTGAGGTGCTCGGCGATGAGCGGATGAAGCTGTCGGATTATCAGGAGATCCTGGACGCGGGATTCCAGGAGATGCGGATCGGGCTGGTACCTCCGGGAGAGGATCAGATTCTGATCGGAGATATTGAGCGAACCCGTCTGAAGAAGATCCGCGTGCTGTTTTTCGTCGGGATTAATGAAGGAATTGTGCCAAAGCCTGTGGCCGCACGGGGCATCCTGTCGGAAATGGACCGGGAGAGGCTGGCAGATCACAAGGTAGAGCTGGCGCCCACCTCCAGGGAACAGATGTATCAGCAGAGATTCTATCTCTACCTTGCGATGACGAAGCCCTCGGACGCGCTTTATCTGTCCTACAGCAGGACGGGGAGCTCCGGCGACACGCTTCTCCCGTCTTATCTGATCGGCATCGTGAGCCGTATGTTTCCGGAAATACCTATTGAGGTACAGGAGGAGAAGGAAGAAAAAGACCGGACGCTTCGCATGGAAACGGATGAGGGGCGGATGGAATACCTGCTCGGTGAACTGCAGAAGATTCCGGAGAAGGTCCCTTCCGCAGGAGCTGTGGAGCTGTTGCGCTGTATGCTTCAGGACCCGGAGGGACGGAAGCTGACGGAGGCTCTTCTCAAAGCCGTTCGTTCCCGCAATCCGGAGAAGGGTCTCGGACTGCTGCTCGCGGAACGGCTATACGGGAAGGACCTGCGAAATTCCGTTACCCGGCTGGAGGAGATGGCGGCCTGTGAATTCCGGCATTTTCTGGATTACGGGCTTCGTCTGAAGGAACGGGACGAATATATTTTTACCCCGGCGGATTTTGGAACGGTCATGCATGACGCACTCCAGCTTTTTTCCGAGAATCTCGCCGGAAAAGGACAGAGCTGGGAAAGCCTGTCGGATGATGTGCGCGACAGGCTGGCGGATGAGGCCCTGCGGCAGGTTATGGACAGCTACAACAACCGGATTTTGTACAGCACCGGACGCAACGAACACATGACAGAGCGGCTGGGGGAGATTCTTCGGAGGACGGTCTGGGCCCTGCAGCAGCAGGTAAAAAAAGGCGACTTCCGGCCGTCGGATTTCGAATTTGATTTCGGGGACGACCTGAGTGCCATTCATTTCCGGTTGGACGGGAATGCGTCCATGAAGCTGATCGGACGGATTGACCGTCTGGATACGTGCGAGACGGAAAACGCCAGGTACATCAAGGTCATTGATTACAAGACGGGAAGTACGAAGCTGGATCCGGGGGACCTGTACTACGGTCTGCAGCTACAGCTCGTGGTGTACCTGAATGCAGCGCTGGAGGCGGATCAGAAGCACCATCCGGACAAGATGACGGAGCCGGCGGGGATTTTCTACTATCACATTGAGGATCCGATGGTTGACGCGGAGAAGGCCGGAACCGAAGCGGAGCGGCTTGAGACGCTCATGAAGGAGCTGCGTCCACAGGGACTGTGCCGTTCGGAGATGGAGGTCCTGAAGCTTCTGGACCGGACCCTTGTGCCGGGATCCACGTCGGATGTAATTCCGGCCAGGTTGAATAAGGACGGGTCTGTGGCTAAATCTTCACAGGCGGAATCCCTGGAGAATTTCAGCCGGATCCGGGATTTCGCAAACCGCAAGGTGAAGGAGCTCGGAAATGCGATTGTCCGGGGAGGCATTAAGGCGGAGCCGTATGCGGAGGAGAACAGAAATGCCTGTACCTTCTGTCCGTACGGAGGCATCTGCGGGTTTGACAGAAAGATTCCGGGATATGAGTTCCGGCGTCTGCGGAAAATGAATCTGGAGGATGTTCTGAATCAGATCATCGGGCAGGAGAAAGGGGATTTGTGAGATGGCGGTCAAGTGGACGAAAGAGCAGAGCCTGGTGATTAATCAGAGGCACACAAATATCCTGGCGTCTGCCGCCGCAGGCTCCGGCAAGACTGCAGTACTGGTCGAGCATATCATCGGTATGGTCACGGATCCGGTGCATCCGGTGGATATTGATCATTTACTGGTGGTTACCTTTACGCGCGCGGCGGCGGGCGAGATGAAGGACCGGATTGGCAGGGCGCTGGAACAGCGCCTCAGAGAGGATCCGGAGAATGAGCATCTACAGCGGCAGGGAGTACTGCTTCATCATGCCCAGATCAATACGATCCACGGTTTCTGCACCTACGTTATTCAGAATTATTTTCACCGGATCAATCTGGACCCCGGCTACCGGATCGCGGAGGACGGGGAACTGAAGATGCTGAAGGCAAGAGTTCTGCAGGATCTTCTGGAGGAAGAATATCTACAAACGGAGGAAGAGGCTGGAAATGACATGTTCCAACGCTTTATGGATGCGTATGCGCCCGGAAAGACCGACGCGAAGGCGGAGGATCTGATTCTGAAGATCTATGATTTCGCGATCAGTGATCCGGATCCCGTACTGTGGCTTCAAAATGCAGCGAATGCCTATTGTATCCGCACGAAAGAGGAACTGTGCCACACGGAATGGATGCAGAACAATGTCCGTGAAGCCGGTCTGATTCTTGCGGATGTTGTGTCAGAGGCAGAACAGAATCTGGAGAAGGCACAGCAGCCAGGAGGTCCCGCCGGCTATGTGCCGGCGCTGGAGAGTGACCTTGAGCTGACGGAGGAACTTGCCGCATGCAAAACCTATGGAGAGTATTATGAAACCTTGCATGCGATGAAGTACGCAAAGCTTTCCTCCAAAAAGACACAGGGAGAAGACCCGGAGCTGCGGGAGGCTCTCAAGAATGACAGAAAACGCTTTAAGGACATGGTGGATTCTCTGAAGGCGGATTATTTCTCGAAGTCCGAGGAGGTCATTCTGGAGGAACTTGATCAGATCAGGCCCTATATCGAGGAGCTGGTGCATCTGGTGACCCTCTTTATGGAGCGGTTTTCCGAGTCCAAGAGAAAGAGAAATATTGCGGATTTCAGTGATCTGGAGCATTTTGCGCTGAAGATTCTTCTGGAGAAAAAAGAGGACGGCACGTGGCAGAGAACAGATGCGGCGAAGGAACTTGCGGACCACTTTGCGGCAATCATCACGGATGAATACCAGGACAGCAACTATATTCAGGAAGCAATTCTGGAGGCCGTTTCCGGAACGGAGGAGAAACGCTATGACCGGTTTATGGTCGGCGATATGAAACAGTCCATCTATGGGTTCCGGATGGCAAGACCGGACCTCTTTCTGCAGAAATATGAGGAATATCCGGTTCTGCGGCCGGATGATGAGGATAATACCGCAAGACAGATGAAAGGGGATGCGAGCCGAAAGAGGTCATCCTCGGTGAGAATCGATCTGGACCGGAATTTCCGGAGCAGAAGGCAGGTGCTGGACTGTGCCAATGCTTTTTTTCGCCGGCTGATGATTCCGGAGCTCGGAGGGATCCGCTATGACGAGGCGCAGTCGCTTCACTACGGGGCGGATTTTCCGGAGAGCAAGGATCCGGATTTTCCCAGGGCAGAGCTTCTTCTGGTGAATCGGGAGGCTCCGGAGTTTGAGGATGACAGAAGCAAGGAGACGATGGTTCAGGCAGAGGCGCTGGCTGTCGCCGGGAAGATTCGGGAACTGATCGCTAGGGGAAAGGTATGGGACAGGGACGCGGGAAAATTCCGGCCGCTGGCATATCGGGACTGTGTGATCCTGATGCGGTCGCCGGGGCAGTGGGCGGATGTTTTTGCCCGAACGCTGCAGGACGAGGGCATCCCGGCCTATACGACATCCAAGAGCGGATATTTTTCGGCGCTGGAAGTCACGGTTGTCCTGAATTATTTAAATATTCTGGACAATCCGGGACAGGATATCCCGCTCACGGCGGTTCTTCGTTCGCCGATTGTCGGCTGCAGCGATGAGGAGCTGGCAAAGCTTCGCATTTCCGATCCGGAGGGCAGCATCTATGATCTGGTAAGGCAATATGCAGAGACCGGGGAAGACGCGGAGCTTTCGGAGAAGCTTCAAAGATTCCTGGAACAGCTTTCCTCCTTCAGGGAGCGGATCCCGTATACAGAGGTTCATGATCTGATTCTTCAGGTGATCGAGGAAACCGGCTACGGAAGATATGCTTCAGCGATGCCCGGGGGCGCGCAGCGGGAAGCAAATCTAAAGATGTTGGTGGAAAAGGCAGTAGATTATGAGAATACCAGCTACCACGGACTGTTTAATTTCATCCGTTATATCGAGCGGATGAAGAAGTACGAGGTGGACTACGGCGAAGTGAATCTGTTCAGCGAAGCGGAGGATACCGTCAGAATCATGTCGATCCACAAGAGCAAGGGCCTGGAGTTTCCGGTTGTTTTTGTGTCCTGTCTGGGAAATCAGTTCAATCTGCAGGATGTGCAGAGCCGTGTGGTGCTTCATGCAAGGTTCGGAATCGGAATGGAGGCGGTAGATCTTTCGCGCAATACCAGGCAGACGTCCGCGATTCAGACTGCCATCCGGAAAGCAGTCAAAAGAGACACGCTGGGAGAGGAAATCCGGATTCTCTATGTCGCCATGACCCGAGCAAGAGAAAAACTCATTCTGACCGGCGTTGTTTCAGATGGCGACAGAATTTCAGCGATACAAGAGGCACAGGAGCAGACGGAGATTTTTGCCGACCCGGGTGAGACGCCGGAGGAGGCTGTTCGGAGACGGAAAAATCTGCAGGAGAAGCCGCTGTCGTATCACAAACTGATTACTGCGAAAAGTCTGCTCGACTGGGTTTTGATGGCAGTTCCGGCGAAGGAGATCCTTTCGGTGAAGGCGGCGGATGCCGGGCAGATGGGAGACAGCGTAGTGCTGTCAGAGATGCAGACGGATGAGATGGTTCAGGAAATCGAAGAGGCAGCCCGGTCCGGCCGGATTTTTGATCCGGAAATTTACGACTTTCTGGACAGGCAGGCGGCATTCCGGTATCCCTACCAGAGGGCGGCGGAGCTTCCGGCAAAGATGACGGTAACCGAGATCAAGATGCGCTCTCTTGAGGCGATGGAAGAAGAAAAGGGAGCGGAGCTTTACGCGGAAGAGCCGGTGGTGCCTCTCGTGCCGGAATTTATGAGAGAAGAACAGCCGCAGACCGAAACCGGTGCGGCAAGGGGAACGATTTATCATCATGTGCTGGAGTGTCTGGACTATTCGCCTGTGGACCGCATTTTTCAGGAGCGGGAGACGGACGGAGAGCCGGCGGAGAAACGGGAGCTTGCGGAAGGTCTCGCGGAAGAGGTCCGGAGACAGGTGAAGGATATGGAAGCGCGAGGACTCTTATCGGAGACGGATGCCGCGTGTATCCTGCCGGAGGATTTTGTGAAGTTCCTGCTGTCGAAGATCGGAGGCCGGATGCGGGAAGCGTCGATGGCGGGCAGACTCCACAGAGAGCAGCCCTTTGTGATAGATATACCAGCGAAGGATATTGACAGCAGGTGGACAGAGGACGAAAATATTCTGGTGCAGGGGACGATTGACGCGTATTTTTCCGAGAACGGAAGGTATGTCATCGTCGATTATAAAACAGACAGAGTGCACACGAAGGATGGACGGGACCTGGTGGAGAAATATCAGAAGCAGCTGGAGTATTACAGTAAGGCGCTGTCTGAGATAACCGGGATCGAAGTGGCGGAGACGTATATTTATTCGGTTGCGCTTGGGAGAGATATTGCTGTAACAAATTTCTGATATCTTTCAACAGCCGGTAATGCTCTGACGAATGGGCTGTGAGGAGCTTCTTTTGCAAAATAGGACATGTGCAGAGATTTCATAGCCCTGTCGTCATTCGCAAACCGGCTGTAACAAAGATATCTCCTGTATAGCGAAGCTGCGGAACTCCTCAGGCGCAGGGCGCCTTCGTCAGACAGTCCTCGCTTCAGATATCCTGGCAACGGACGGAGAGATCTTTTAACAGCCGGTAATGCTCTGACGAATGGACTATGAAATCTCTGCATATGATTTAATTTTTTAGAAAATGGAGGTCGGAATCATGATTAATACGCAGATGGAAGAGCTTGGGAAGGCTCCTTCGAAGATTCGTGAGATTTTTGAGTACGGCAAGAGGAGAAAGGCGGAGATTGGGGAGGATCGTGTGTTTGATTTCAGTATCGGGAATCCGAATGTTCCGGCTCCGGCGGAGGTGAATGCTGTGTACAAGAGTCTGATTGATTCTCATGATGATATCTGGCTTCATGGTTATACGTCGGCTGCGGGGGATCTGGATACGAGGGGGGCTATTGTGAAGGATCTGAACCGGCGCTTTGGCACTTCTTTTCGTGCTGAGAACCTGTATATAACGTGTGGAGCAGCGGCATCGCTGAAGATTGCGATTACAGCTCTGGTTACGCCGGGTGATGAGTTTGTTACGTTTACTCCTTTTTTTCCGGAGTACCGGGTTTTTGTTGAGACGGCGGGGGCGAGGCTTGTGGCCTGTCCGACGAATCCGGATACGTTCCAGATTGATTTTGAGCGTTTGGAGTCGGTGATTTCGGAGAATACGAAGGCGGTTCTTGTCAATTCTCCGAATAATCCTTCGGGCGTTGTGTTCCGGGAGTCTGCGGTGAAACAGCTTGCGGAGCTTCTGTCGGCGAAGGAGCAGGAGTATGGACATGCGATTTATCTGATTTCGGATGAACCCTATCGGGAGCTGGTATATGATCCGGAAATCGAAGTTCCCTATATGACGAAGTATTATAAGGATACGGTGGTCTGCTATTCCTACAGCAAGTCGCTTTCGCTTCCGGGAGAGCGCATCGGATATATTCTTGTGCCGGACGAGGCGGACCATGCGGAGGATCTGCGGGCAGCGGTGGCGGGAGCCGGAAGGGCGCTCGGGTATGTCTGCGCGCCGAGCCTCACACAGCATGTGATTGAGAAGTGTGTCGGACTGGTGTCGGACCTTTCGGTCTATAAGACCAACCGGGATCTTCTGTATGATGCGCTTACGGAATACGGATATACGTGTGTGCATCCGGACGGCGCCTTTTATCTGTTTGTGAAGGCGCTGGAGGAGGACGCGTCCGCGTTCTGTGAGCGGGCAAAGGAGTTTGAGCTTCTTCTGGTACCGGCGGACAGCTTCGGAACGCCCGGGTATGTGCGGATTGCCTATTGTGTGACGACAGATCAGATCCGCAGGAGCCTTCCGGCGTTCCGGGAGCTGGCGATGTCCTACAGGTAAATGTGAAAATGCAGCGGCATGGATCGAATGTGTGAAAAAACAGCGGTATGGACTACATGAAAAGACCCTTCCCAGAGGAATCTGAGAAGGGTTTTTTTAGAAAAGGCGTCGCTTCCTTCACCTATGAGACTTTCTTTCTATTTCATCAGAACCATTAATCGGATATATCAAAGTCCAGCTGTACCTGCGGTGTGTACTCCGGATAAGCGGCCTGCA
>OMUU01000080.1 GCA_900314295.1 uncultured Lachnospiraceae bacterium
TATGCCTTTTTAATTGCCTACATTATTGAGTTTTCAAGGTTCAACACACCTTTTGAGTGTGGGAAGTTTTAGTAATATTATATGCAGGCATAGTCCCTGATAAAGTTACAGGCTCTCCAACTCTAAGTTCATTATCATACCATCCAGCAAATTGATAGCTTGAAAGTATTCCTTTAGGGTGCTCAGGTGCAGTCTTTAGATCAACCCTGCTAATATCTGCACCATATTTGAAGGTCTGCGTTAAAGTAGAATCTCCATTCACGAATTTTATCGAATAACTATTTCTGCTATAGTTGAAAGATACTTCATACACTTTTTGCGATTTTTTACTAAAGTAGGTTCCATCTTTAACATTATCTGTGTAAGTGAATCCTTCTATATCATAATGATCTTCCTTCGTTGTGGACCATTCCGTATCATCCGTTTTAAAGCTATCCGTATGATCCAGAATATACTCACCATTCAGATCTTCCACATAATAGTTCAAGTTCATCGTATATCCGCCATTTTGACTGACGTAATAGAACTTATTGCCATCCAACGGCATTGTGGAAATACCACTTTGATAGGGTCCCTTCCCACCATACCTATCTTTTTTCGTTCCCCAGATCTTGGAGATAGAAGTCGGCCACTTATCGGAAATGTAAGCTCCGTATTTTGCAGTAATCCTCAGATTAGTCATTTCATGCCAAGAATATTGGCTAAACCAACCGTCACCATCTTTCTTATATTGATAAAACTGGATCGTATATTCATTACGAGAATAGTAAATATTGACAATAGTTGATCCGTCACCAGCAATTGTTATGCCTTTATTTGCACTGTTTGTCTTCTCTCTATTCAGAGTAAAACCATCATAACTTGTGTTGATTTTGGTCAGATCAATACTGTTTCCAGTTTTGCCATTCGCAGAACTGCTCTCATGATAGGAATAGTTACCGTCATTCGCATTTTCCCACCAATATATTACCGTGTATTTAGAATCTTTTGCATCCCACACTGCATGCAAGGTGACATCTTCAGTGATTTCACTTCCAAATTGATATTCTGATCCATTTTCTTCCTCAGACCAGTATTTAAAAGTATATCCAGGTCTGGTCGGTGCTTCCGGAGCTTCTGCTGCTTTCCCAGCCGCAACGAATACCGGTTTGATATAATTTGCTCCGTCTCCGCTTGAGAAGTACAGATAATGTCCTTTCTCAACCTTCGGATACAATGTCACGTTCTGATCCGAAAGTGTTACAGAATCTACTTTACTTTTGTCCGTCAGTTCGGAATTTGTATACCAGCCCGTGAGAGATTGTGTCGAATCCAGCGGAATCGTCACATCCGAAACCGGAATTGTAGCTTTGCTTACGCCTTCCTTTGTCGTGCTGACTCTGCCCTGACTGTCCATGAAGAATACATAGTAAACCTCCTGGAACACCGGATACAGGTTCACCTCACCGGTTGTGTTCACAGATGCTTTCCACTTATCGAAAACACCCGGATCTCCTTCCTGTAATGCGGCTGCATTCTCCGAATAAGACCACCCAATGAATTTGTGCCCTTGCTTCTCCGGTGTCGTGGGCGCATAAACCGTCTCTCCGTCTTTGACTTTCTGAGCAGAGCCAATCTCCGTCCCTTTTGCGTCATAGAAATGATAGGTTGCGATTTTAGGCTCCTGCTCGGTTGTTCCTTCACCGGTGATAACATAGATGGAAAACGCGTCTGCTTCGAAAACCGCTCCTTCTGCTGTTGCGTTTTCTGTTACCGTCTGTACATTTCCGTCGTCTGATTGATGAACGACGGAGAAGTTATCTCCGGAAAGCGTGCTTGCCGCGTCAACGGTCATGCTCACCTCTACGCTCTGTCCGTCCTTCGGCTCGATTTCGTTTCCGGATGCATCGCGGAAGGAGATGTCCACACCGATGGCGTCTACAACCTCTGTCTGTCCATCCGATGCCTGATTCGCGATATCCTTGGCCGTCTGTGCCGATACCGCTGTGGTTACCATGGTTGTGCCTGCCGGGAAGATTCCTTCCGCTGCTGTCACGTTCACGGTGATGTTATTGGCATGACCTTCAAAGGTCTGCGCCGGCCAGGATTCATCGGTTTCTTCCGGATCCTGCTTCTGTTCTTCGTTCGGCGCGGATGCATCCGTGTTCTCGGTGCTCTGCGCTCCATCCGTCTGTGCCTCAACGGTCACAGGATCGGTCGGTGTCTCAATAACGGCCGAGGATTCCGTCGCTGCCGGATTCGACTGCTCTGTTCCGGCATCGGTCTGCTCCGCTGCGGAAGCTGCCGCTTCTTCTGAAACTGCACTCGGCTCCGCGGTCTGGATATCTCCGGCGGTCGTCGTTTGCTCCTGCGTGTCGGTTGCGATATCCGTCGCCGCGTCCCCGGTCTGATCCGCAGCTGCGCCGCCCGTCAGAGCACTGTCTTCCTGCTGCGTCTCCTGTGTCACGTAGCCATCTGTAGCATTCGCCGATGTACTCAGCGGCGTCATCATGCCGGTAGATACAATCACGCAAAGAACCAGCATGAGACTTAGAAATCTCTGTCTTCTCCTTTTCTTCATAGTATGCTCCCTCCATTTCGTTTCTTGTATAATCCCACTCTCCCAGTCACCTGAGCAGGGACGAACGCCGGATCTTATCCGATCTGCATCCTTTCCCCTATATTGGTATTGTCACAAAATTCCCACCCGTGTAACAGCACCAAAAAATACTGTTCATGGCAAAAATCGGTACTTGATTTTATTCTTTATTCATTGTAGCATTAATCATTTATTTGCCATTTTAGTTCTAGTCTAGTCCGCCTATCGCTAAGTGTATGAAAGCGACTGGTTTTTCTTTCAAAGATATACCATATATCCGTCCAATGATTTACCTCAAACTCCACCCGTTTATTTGTTCCTTACCTTGCGCAAAACCTGCATAGCCCGGCTATGCAGATCTCATATGCTTATAAATACTGGTTTACTGCCTTTCTTTTTGCTCAATACCGGATGACTGAGCCGCTTCTAAATAACCATCTCCATCCCCTCCTGTTTTCATTATTATTCTGAAATTGCGCGATATTATTTGTATATTTCTTGATAATTCGCGTTTATACTGATATCATTATATTAAATCCCGGTCGTAAATTGCAATAACAAGTTGGACACCCTCCGCTAGGCAGTAGCCTGGTAGATTC
>OMUU01000083.1 GCA_900314295.1 uncultured Lachnospiraceae bacterium
GTGTTCACCCCACACCAAAAATGATTGACCCGATTTTTTACTCTTCTCTGATAAAAAAATATTCCTTCTGTGGAAGATTCGGCCCTCCAGACAGCCCCTCCATGCGTCCGCGTAATACAGCCTTCCGCTTCAAGCCTGTCAAGGTCCCTGCGAACCGTCTCTTCCGTAATCTGACATTCTTTTCTGAGCTCCTGAACACGTATGCTTCCTTCTTTTTCAATCCTGTCGCGGATATAATCCAGTCGTTCCCTCGTTTTCATAGAAGCCCTTCTTATCTGCTCTGGCAGTCGTTGCGTATAGAATCAGGCGTATACAGCCGCTGCCATCTCGTTCATTTTGCGAATATCTTCTTCCGCAAGTACTACATCAGCAGCGACAACATTCTGTTTTACCTGATCCGGTGATGTTGCGCCCGTAAGAAGATTTACAGTTTCCCCCTGATTCATGATCCATGCAAGGTTAAGAGCTGCAATCGAGCAGTTATACTTGTCTGCAATCGGTTTGAAACCATCCAGCATATCATGCACTCTCGGTCTCACATCCGGCTGCCAGAGCGGCTTATTCGCACGCGCATCTCCAGGACCCGGTACAAAATCTCTTGAAACCGCCCCTGTCAGAAGGCCCTGCTCAAGCGGAGAATATGCCTGCATTGTTATCTTGTACTTCTCACAGATCGGCAGAAGATCTTTTTCAATATCTCTGGAAAGAACATTATACTTGCCCTGGACCAGATCAAGCTCGCCGTTTGCCACATATTCTTTGATCTGATCAATGCTGACGTTTGCAGCTCCGATCGCACGGATCTTTCCCTCTTCCTTAAGGCGGTTCAGCTCACCGACTGTTTCCGCAATCGGCGTCTCAAACGGTGCTACAGACGGCCAATGGGTCATATAAAGATCAATGTGATCCGTTCCAAGCCTTTCCAGCGATTTCTCAACCTCTCTTCGGATGGATTCCGGGGTAAGCAGCTTGTAAAGCTGTCTGTCACCAACCTTGTTCCAGACAGAGCCCTTGCCCTCGTATACTCCACCTTCGCCGCCCCAGATGACGCCGCACTTCGTAACAACAACAACCTTATCCCGGTCAACCTCTCGAAGCGCTTTTCCGACAATCCGCTCACTATTTCCGAAATTATAGCCCGGAGCGGTATCAATCATATTGATTCCGTCATTTACCGCCTCCACGATCGTATCGATACACTGGCGCTCATCAATATCGCCGCCCCAGGCAGGGCCGCCGCCGATCGCCCATGTTCCAAGTCCCATTTTGGATACTCTAATTCCAGAACTTCCCAATTCCATATATCTCATTCTGATTTTCCACCTTTCTTCTGTGCTTCGCTGATGCTTTTCAGTTCTTATTTCATTTTACCGGATACTGCCTGCGATATTCTTCCATCTTACGATCCCACATCTCCCGGTTCTTCACGCCTGTCGTCGCTCCAATACTCTGAATAGCAAGCGATGCTGTTACATTTCCATATTCTGCACACTCACGGAGACTTCTGTTCTCAAGCAGCCCTGAAATAAATCCCGCCGCAAAATTATCGCCTGCTCCGATCGTGTCAATTGCCGTAATCCCCTTCATGGCGGGAACGATAAACGCTTCACCGTTCTTCTGCTTGATGAAGACTCCGTCTTTTCCAATCTTAATCACAACACATTTCACGCCGTAGGAAAGAATTTTTTCCGCAACCTTCGGGATTTCCTGCTCGCCTGTCATAAGTCTCGCTTCATCGTTATTTGGGAAGAAGTAATCAACGTAGCTCAGTGCTTCCGCCACATCATCCAGCGTCTCTCCGAGCCGCGGCTTAATCATATCCGCACAGATAACCATTCCAGCTTCTTTTGCTTTATCAAAAATCTCAACCAGAGCCCGGTTGTCCAGACGCGGATTATTGAAAAAACTTCCGTAAGACAAAACCCGCGCTCTCGTCGTATTCTCGATATCAATATCCTCGATAGATTCCTTCCAGAGGCTCCCGTTTCGGTTTGAAACAAACGTTCGCTCTCCGTCGGCTGTTACCAGACCGATATTAATTGACGTATCAATTCCGTCGCGGACTTTCATTCCCTCCGTATTTATTCCGTTTTTCTCACAGTGCTCCAGAATGAAGTTTCCAACAGCATCGTGTCCGACCATACTTACAAGGCCGACCTTGTGTCCGAGCCTGGACAGCACGGTCGCCTCATTGATTGCGTCTCCCCCGATTGTCATCGAAATCTGCTCGAGCGGATAGGATTCGCAATCAAAAATATTTTTGCTCACTGGCTGAAGCGGAATATCCACAATCGCGGCGCCGACACATACAACATCAAGTAGTTTATTCAATGTAACAACCAACCTTCCTGTTTCCTTAGATCAATACGAATTCTCCAGAATTTTCTTTTCGAAACCATCTTGACCGGGGATTCTTTTACGAAGCCCTCATTATCGAAGATCTGCCTTATCCCCGTCACCAAACAGTTCAATCTTGTACTTTGCACGATCCTTTACTGCCTGACGTACCGCTCTCTCAAGCTCCAGGAACGAGCTGTCTGTATTCTTCCGAATTGCACCCATGGCTGCATCGCAGAGTTCTGTGTGAATATTTATTTTTGCGATTCCGCAGGAAATTGCATGACGGATGTCCTCATCGCCGATACCAGATGCTCCGTGAAGTACGAGCGGAACATCCACCGCATCGCGGCATTTTTCAACCACATCAAAGTTCAGCTTCGGTGTTGCGCTGTAATGACCATGTACATTTCCAATTGCTACAGCAAGTGAATCGCATCCGGTACGCTCCACAAACTCAGCCGCCTGCGACGGATCCGTATACGCATAAGCCGCAAGAGCTTCTTCGTATACCGTCTCATTTCCTACATGCCCAAGCTCCGCTTCTACCGGAATGCCCAGCGGGTGGAAGTAGTCTACCGCAGTCCGTATCTCTTTGATATTCTCCTCAAACGGGAGGGCAGATGCATCCCTCATGACAGAGTTCATTCCATGCGTATATGCATTTTTAATAATATCCATGCTGCGACCGTGATCCCAGTGTGTGATAACCGGAATCTTTGCCTCTTTCGCCATCGAAACCATCATCCAGCAAAAGTCCTCAAAGGATGTATTCCCAACAAAACCGGTTCCAAATGAGATGATGATTGGCGCATTTTCCTCTTCTGCGGCATCAATGACTCCCATCAGCATCTCTGCGTTCCACACATTGAAATGCGGAATGGCAAACTGTCCCTCTTTTGCTTTATTCTCCCAGAATTTGATATTTGCAAGCATATTATTTTCCTCCTGTTCGCTTATGTTAAATTATGACTCAGATCCGCCGATACGGATGACACCCTTGATCATGTCCTGTTTCTTCACCGGATCAATTGCCTCTTCGAAGGCAGATTGAATATCCTTATAGTCATAGATTCCTGTGACCATATCCTTTACATTAAACTTTCCTGTTGCAATCGCTTCTATGGTCTGCGGGAAATTATTGCAGTAACGGAACGTTGTCATGATGGTTACTTCTCTGTTGATTTTTCCAAAATCAACAGGCACCGGCTTCGCCTGTGTTCCAACCATCATTACCTTTCCGGCAAAAGCAACAATTCCGACTGCCACCTGGGCAAGGAATCCAGATCCTGAACACTCAAATACAAGATCTACACCGTGTCTTCCAAACTGATCCTCTGAACGCAGATAAGCAGCGATATCATCCGGTGTGCATCTCTCTCCATCCGATGGTTTGATATCTTTTGTGTTGATTACCTGTCTCGCACCCAGCTTCTTTGCAAAATCAAGCTTTTTCTGCATCATATCAACCATCGTGATGTCAGTAGCTCCAAGGCTCAGGCACGCCTGCATGGTCATCAGTCCGATTGTTCCGCATCCAAGGATGACGATATGACTTCCAAGTCTCGCGCCGCCAAGTATCGCAGCATGCATACCGACCGCAGCCGGCTCAACCAGCGCTGCCTCAAGTGTTGTCATGCCCTCCGGAATATGGTAGGTCCAGGATTCCGGATGCGTCATATACTGTGTGTATGCTCCCTTAAAATTCGGTGCCGTTGCAAGGAAATCGACATCCGGGCACACATTGTAGTGGCCCGATCTGCAATACTCGCAGGAATCATCCGGCACCCCCGGCTCGATCAGCACTTTATCGCCAACCTTGAATTTTGTAACCTCGGAACCGATTTTTACGACTTCCCCTGCTACCTCATGACCAAGTCCTACCTTCTGTCCCGGCTTTGGTTTTTTATACGGTCCGAATTCGAATCCGTGAATATCCGATCCGCACATTCCCACATATTCGACCTTCATCAGAATTTCATCTGCTTTTGGTTCCGGAATGGCGCATTCCTCAATTTCAAACTGTTGCGGTTTTACCAGAATTGCCTGTGAATTTTCCAATTTAACTCATCCTCCCAACTGCTGACCCGCATCGAAACACCGATGTTCCAGTGCAACGATACGGCGTTTTCATCAACTGATCTGTATTCCTTATACAGCCTGTCTCATACCTGTAGAATGACGATTATATAAACGTCCACGCAAGAAAACTTTCCATGCGCAAAACATTTTTTATTATATATCGCCGATATCCTCGACAGATTCTCCTCTCGTCTCTACGCCGAGGAAGACAACACTTACTGCGATGATCGCTGCCACAATGGCCAGAAGTACAAATACATAGCTCGAGCTCTTAGCAGCCATTGCCGTTACCAGGAACGGGAAGAACACATTGCTCACCCGGCCCATGGCATTTGAAAATCCAGATCCTGAAAGCTTCGCCGATGTCGGCCACATCTCAGGAACATAAACGGCAGATGCATAACATACGTACATGTAAATGATCGTGTTCATGAGGAAGGTAAGAATAATCAGTCCGGTCTCGCCTACCGCTCCGGTAGATGTAACAGCACCGATGATGATGCCGAACAACGCCATTCCCGCCAGAAGAACAACGCCCATAACCTTACGCGGAATCTTATCCATAATAAGAGAAGCAATAAAAATTCCAAACGGGGCTCCGAAAAGTCCAAACATCGTCATAAACTGAGACTGTGAAGTGTCATATCCGAGACCATTCAAAAGAGAAGGCATCCAGTTCATAAGAGTGTATTGAATCGTATTCATACCGATCAAGACCAGCGAACCCACGATCGTTCTTCTGAGAAGCTTTCCATGGAACAATGCGGAATATGGAAGATTCTTGATCTCCTTCGGCTCTGCCTGAACAGGAGGAAGCGGCTTTCCGGTTGACGCTTCGATCTCCTTCTCAATCTTTGTCATTATCGCATCCGCCTCTTCAATTCTTCCCTGAGACTCCAGCCATCTGGGAGACTCCGGGAACTTGGAGGCAACCAGCAGTGTTGCAATAATAGAAAGAACCGACGGAATCATAAATTCGACTCTCCAGTTCATGCTCATGCTCATTCCGGTGCCGATGAGAATAAGTGCAATCAGATTACAGATCGGATGCGCCCAGTTCCCCAGGAATGAAGTCCGGCTCGACCAGGTACCGCGGTTTCTGCCGGGAACATACTCCGTGAATCCGGCAAAAAGCACAACGAGAAGAGCGCCAAGGCCAAATCCCTGAGCAAGTCTGAACACATAGAGAACATATACGTTCGGCGACAGTGCAGCGCCGATCATAACCGCGATATGAATCGCCTCATATAAGATGATGGATTTTTTTCTTCCAATCTTGTCACCGATCGGACCGCCGACCAATGCGCCGAAAAGCTGTCCTATTGTATAAGTCGTTCCCCACATTGCCAGAAGTGTGGACCCCTTTTCGAGCCAGTGAACCTCATTGAGCAGGATATTCTGGACCGCTCCTCCGATACCGTTTGACCAGCACACCAGCAGAGCAAATGCCGTTACCAGCCACATCTTCACATGCCATTTTGAATTCGGAAGCCGATCCAGTCTTGCTCCGATATTTGCACTTGATTTTGCCATTCTTGTTTCCTCTCATTCCCTTCCTATTCCACGCAATTCTTCATCTACTTCTGTCTGCATGATTGTCCATGCTTTTTCAATGTTCTCATCCTTGTTCCACAACGCCGGCGGTCCAAGCACCACAACATCTGCACCTGCCTCATACAGTGGCTTATATACATCCCGATTCATGGATCCGTCCGCCTCGATCAAAAAATCGAGTCCCATTTCCTCGCGCCATCTGACCAGTGTCCGTATTTTTTCATACATCTCACAGATCACTTTCTGTCCCGCGTATCCCGCATCCACAATCATAATTGTCACTTTCGACAGAAGCGGGAGATAATAACGGATAGACTCAAGAGAAGCAGCTGGATTTAACGCCACTCCCGCCTTGCACCCAAGAGAAATAATCCTGTTGAATGTGACGAACGCATCGCTCTCAATGCAGTCTGTATGCGGAGTAATGTAGGCGGCTCCAGCTTCCGCACACGCATCAATTATCCACTGCGGATGCTTCACCATCAGATGCGCATCCATCGGTGTTTTAACGTGTGGTTTCAGCGCTTTCATAAAATCTGGTCCTATGCTGTAGGTTTTCACATAGTTTCCATCCTTGATATCTATATGAAGAAAGTCAGCATATCTGTCGATACACTCCACCTGATGCTTGAAATCAAACAAATCACAGCACCCCATGGACGGAGCAAGAAGAAGTTTTCTGTCCATATTATCCTCTTTCGCTTACGCTCATTTCTCTCTGTCTTCATAAGCAACGCAGGCATTCTGCCTGCATTGCCTTATCTCTCATCAATCCTTAAAATCGTAATCATCCGGGAAATCCGGCTCCCCGTACTCTTTGGTATCCTTGTCTGCCTCGTCATAATGGAATACGCACTTTATCGCGGTCTTGTCCGCCATTGCGGCAAATCCTTCCTTCCAGTGAGAAAGTCCGAGGCGGTGTGTGATAAGCGGCTCAACCTGAATTGCGCCGGACTTTAACAGACGGATCGAATTCAACCAGGATTCTGTATCGTATGCCTGATGGCCGATAATGCTCTTGTTCCACTCGGAAATGTTGTTGATAGAGAACTCCAGCGGCTTATATCCCATACCCACGCGGACAACCTCTCCATTCGGCCTGAGCATCTCTATCGCCTGCTTCATCGCAATCGTTGCTCCCGAGCACTCAACCACAAGTCCGAGATTGTTCTCTCCGCAGATCTCTCTGCACCGCTTTACAACGTCTTCCTTAGAACCATTTACACAATGTGTAGCGCCAAGCTCTTTCGCGATCGGGAAACGAACCGGAACGTCGGCATCCAGCCCGACCATAACAATGTTTACCGCTCCCATGATTCTTGCAATCTGCACGGAGAACAATCCCAGTGGGCCGGTACCAAATACGACAACATCCTGCCCTGGAAGAAGATGAGACTGCTGAGCCACCGCCTTGTATGCATTGGCGATCGGATCCAAAACAGCCGCTTCCTCATACTTGATGCCATCCGGGATTTCCCAGATTGCCTGTGGGTGGATTCTCAGAATCTCGCCCGGGATCTTGGCATACTTGGCAAACCCGCCAGATCCTCCGAACTGCTTATAATTGTTATCGAGTCCGAGATTCACTTTGTTGCTGCTCAGAAGGAAATCTCCCTTCATTGTCGCAAGACAGTTCGGATCCACATGACCGCTATTGTCAGAAACGACTCTCTGCCCCACATGCCAGTTCTTAACATCTTTTCCAACTTTAACGATAACGCCGGAGAATTCATGCCCGCGGATAGAGTTCAATGTCTCTGACTTATTCTCTCCATTCAAATCTGCATACCAATGTTTCATGTCGGCTCCACAGATTGCCGCTGCCTTTAACCGGATAATGATATCCTCCGGCCCGCATTCCGGAATCGGAAAATCAATGTAATGATAGCCGCCGAATTCACCATTGTCGCAATACCTTGTTAATGCTTTCATGTAAAACCTCCTTAAAATATTCCGGATCATTTTCTCCGAATGAACCATTAAATTGTACGTGACTCTTTGTTTCTATACGTCCTTATCATTTGAACGTTTTGCAGGAATTTGTCTTTGTTTCTGTCCTGTTTGTTGTAGTCATTGTACAACATTTCTTTGTTTTAAACAACTATAATTTACGTTTCAAATATATTTCTTATGTTTTTCACAGATTTATATCGTATTTTTTGTGTAAAATGATACATATATCTTTGTTTGTTCTCCAGTTATTATCTTTGTTTCTAAGATTTATTCATTACAATAAAGGAAAAGGTACACATAAAATTCCCATACAACACTTCTGCGTAAATACAAAAATGCCCAGAAACGCTTGAACAAAGCATTTCTGGACACTTGTCAAATTAACATTATGTGGTTTTTCTATTAACAGGTCCAAAGTCCGGTCGTTATCGTTCAAATCCCCGTCACAAAGATTTCAACTCCGATAGCAATCAGAATCACACCTCCCAGAACCGTCGCCTTATCCGCCAGCCTTTCCCCGAACTTCTTCCCGAACAGAAGCCCGATCATACAGATCACAAACGTGACAACCGCAATAATCAAGGAACTCGAGAAAGCTGCCCCGGTTCCGTACTCTGCAATCGTAAAACCTACCGAAAGCGCATCAATCGAGGTCGCAATTCCCTGCATGATCAACGTTTTCTTCGTGAGTGCCGTTTTCGTCTCACAGCCACATTTATCCGGGTTCTCCGCACACTTGTTTCTTATCTTGCGAATTCCTTCCGCCAGCATCTGCCCTCCGATGTATAAAAGCAGAAGCAGCGCAATCCAAGGGATGAATTTCTGAAACGCATGAAAATACGCAGCAATCGTATGCACACAAAACCATCCGATCATCGGCATGGCGAACTGAAAAAACGCATAGCATCCCGCTATCCCGTAGGTTTTTCTCCGGGACATCCCCGGCTCATTCAGGCCGTTCGCGATCGAAACCGAAAAGGCATCCATCGCCAGCCCCACGCCGAGCAAGATACTGTTTAACACAAAACTCATCAAACTACCCATCACAAAATCCTCTCATCTCACATCCTTCCCGAGTGTTTTCCTTCATCGATCCCCTGCATTCAGGTTCTCTGAATAATGGATACATTTTTCCAGCAGTTTATCTTCATCCATGCCCACGCCTGACGCAGAACATGAAAAACCCGGGAACAGTCTTCGCTGTACCCAATCCGGGTTACCACATGTCTCTGCTGCCGCTTGCATATCTACGACTATTGGAATAAGATTAGATGCATATGTAATCGCTGGAAAACAGATTTGATACGCAAGTTTTCCGAAAACAGATAGCATACATCGAAAGGATTTCACCTATGAACGAAGAAAAAACTATCCTCCTGCCCTATGAATCCTGGGCATATCTGAAGGCCCGCTCCCGTGAAGAGCGCATCGGCAGAAAGACCTCCGACGCGCTTCTGAAGAACATGTGGTCCGTTCTCGCTAAGGAAGACGGCAGGATCCGTCTGAACGGAAAAGCCCTCGGCGGTAAGGAAAACGGCGAGATCACCTCATGGTCCGTCGACGATATAAAGAAGATGCTGGATGAGAAAGGGCTGCCGTACACCCTGTAAGCTTCCCCATGAATTCATCTCATTTCCGGGCTCCGGAAATCCGCGCCCTCAGGATTCTCTCTCTCTCATCCAACACCCGATCGGCAAGCTGATCGGCGTCCTCTCCGGTGATCTCCTGCGGGCGGGTGCGCACCATGGAGGTGTGGTGCCCATTGATCTCAAATTCCTCCGGATTATCCAGC
>OMUU01000159.1 GCA_900314295.1 uncultured Lachnospiraceae bacterium
TCGCGACGCTCGCCGCACACGAATACTTCGCATTCAGCTGCGGCTCACTGTTCGCGTAAATCATTGGGAGCTGGAACGGTTTTACAGGAATCCGTTCCGGCTCCTGTATCGTATCTGGAGTGGGACAAAAAGGATCCGGCAATTTCGAAGACTGAGGGATCAGTAAGTGCCCATATATACTTTGAACTACAAGCTGTATAAGCTGCGGATTGGCAGGGTATGTGTGAACGGAAATCCTGCACGCGCGGTCATTTTTACCTTTGTGGCAGGCGGCCTCTATGCGTTTTCGAAGAGCTTATACGGTAACAGTGAAAGGAGGAAAGAAATGGCATATGTGACATATGAAACGGAAGGCGCTGTAGCAATTGCTACCATTGATCGCCCGAAGGCGCTCAATGCCTTGAACAGTGAGGTCCTGGATGACCTGGCGAAGGTGATTGACGGGATCGACCTTGATACAATTCGCTGCCTGATCCTTACCGGAGCGGGGGATAAATCCTTTGTGGCCGGCGCGGATATTGGCGAGATGAGCACTTTGACGGCAGCAGAGGGAGAGGCTTTCGGAAAGAAGGGAAATGATCTTTTCCGCAGAATCGAGACGCTTCCGATCCCTGTCATCGCAGCAGTAAACGGCTTTGCGCTGGGCGGCGGCAATGAGATTGCCATGAGCTGTGATTTCCGTATCTGCTCCGAGAATGCCGTATTCGGGCAGCCGGAGGCGGGACTTGGAATCACACCGGGATTCGGAGGCACACAGAGGCTTGCCCGCCTTGTAGGGCCCGGAATGGCTAAGCAGCTGATCTATACCGCGAGAAATATCAAGGCGGATGAGGCATACCGCATCGGGCTTGTCAACCAGGTAGTGCCGCAGGAAGAGCTGATGCCGACGGTGAAAAAGCTCGCCTCCGTCATCGCGGGCAACGCGCCGATCGCAGTAAGAGCTTGCAAAAAGGCAATCAATGAAGGCCTTCAGGAGAATATCGATGATGCGCTTGTCATCGAAGAGAAGCTCTTCGGTTCCTGCTTCAATTCCGAGGATCAGAAGGAAGGAATGGCAAACTTCCTCCGCAAAAAGGATGATCCGAAGAAAGTGAAACACGTGGCGTTCCAGAACAAGTAATCGTATAATAAGGTATGGATATCCGGCATGCCGGTTTTTTCCGCGTCCCGGTGACCGGATACTCCATACTGTTTCCATACACACAGAATAATCTATGCAGGAGGTACAGCAATGAAAGTTGGTATTATTGGCGCTGGTACAATGGGTTCCGGTATTGCACAGGCATTTGCGCAGTGCGGCGAGGTAGAGAAGGTTTATCTCTGCGATATTAAGCAGGAGTTTGCGGACGGCGGCTTCGCTAAGATCAAAAAGGGCCTCGACAAGAGAGTGGCAAGAGGAAAAATGGAACAGGCGGCTGCTGACGGAATCCTCGGCAAGATTGAAACCGGTCTGAACACAATCTGCACGGATGCGGATCTGATCGTAGAGGCTGCTCTTGAGGACATGGACATCAAGAAAAAATGCTTCAAGGATCTGCAGGACAACATCGTAAAGAATCCGAACTGCATTTACGCTTCCAATACCTCATCTCTGTCTATCACCGAGATCGGATCCGGACTGGCAAAGCCGGTGATCGGAATGCATTTCTTCAACCCGGCTCCGGTTATGAAGCTGGTTGAGGTAATTGCCGGAATCAATACTCCTGCAGAGATCGTGGATCAGGTCAAGGAGATCGCCGTTAAGCTCGGCAAGACCCCGGTTCAGGTTAATGAAGCGGCCGGATTTGTCGTAAACCGTATTCTGGTTCCGATGATCAATGAGGGGATCTGTGTATATGCGGCAGGCGTTTCCGACATCGAGGGCATTGATACGGCGATGAAGCTCGGATGCAACCATCCGATGGGACCGCTTGAGCTTGGCGATTATATCGGACTGGATATCGTCCTTGCCATCATGGATGTCATCTACAAGGAGACCGGCGATTCCAAGTACCGTGCATGCCCGCTTCTGCGCAAGATGGTTCGCGGCAAGAAGCTCGGTGTGAAGACGGGAATCGGATTCTATGATTACTCCAATGGAGGAAAGGTTCCGACCGACAAGCAGTAATCCTATCAGAGAGCATTTCCCTCCGACCTCGTTTTCGGAGAGTTTATAATATCGTTTGGAGGTAGACATGGATTTCACGTTAGACAAAAAACATGAAATGGCAAGATCTCTTTTCAGAGAGTTTGCACAGAATGAAGTAAAACCTCTTGCGCAGGAGATCGATGAGGAAGAGAGATTTCCGCGTGAGACATTTGACAAGCTTGCAAAATACGGCTTTATGGGAATTACAGCTCCCAGAGAGTACGGCGGCCAGGGTTGCGATGAGCTGACCTATGTTCTCTGCCTGGAGGAGATTGCGAAGGTCTGCGGAACGACCGCAGTAGCGCTTTCTGCCCATACCTCTCTGTGCATTGATCCGATCATGACCTTCGGCACCGAGGAGCAGAAGAAGAAATATATCCCGAAGCTTGCAAAAGGCGAGTGGCTGGGAGCCTTTGGTCTGACAGAGCCGGGAGCCGGAACGGACGCGCAGGGACAGCAGACAAAGGCGGTGCTGGACGGTGACGAGTGGGTTCTGAACGGATCCAAATGCTTCATCACGAACGGCAAGGAAGCGGATGTATATATTATTATCGCTGTAACAGGCACCATCGAAAAGAGAGGCAGAACGCAGAAGGAAATTTCCGCGTTCATCGTAGAGAAGGGAACACCGGGCTTCACCTTCGGAACGAAGGAAAAGAAGATGGGTATCCGCGGATCTGCTACCTATGAGCTGATCTTCCAGGATTGCCGCATCCCTAAGGAGAACCTTCTCGGAGCAAAGGGCAAGGGATTCGGAATCGCCATGCATACGCTGGACGGCGGACGTATCGGAATTGCCACGCAGGCACTCGGTCTTGCGGAAGGCGCTCTTGATCTTACCGTTGCCTATACGAAGGAGAGAAAACAGTTCGGCCGTTCCATCGCTCAGTTCCAGAACACGCAGTTCCAGCTCGCAAACCTGAAGACAAAGTGCGATGCGGCTCAGCTTCTGGTATATAAGGCTGCATGTGCGAAGGATGCGGCGGGCTTCTCACCGGCATCTACCTATAGCGTTGAGGCTGCAGAGGCAAAACTGTTTGCCGCTGAGGCTGCCATGGATGTAACAACGAAGTGCGTACAGCTTCACGGAGGCTATGGATACATCAGAGAGTATGATGTAGAGCGTATGATGCGTGACGCGAAGATCACAGAGATCTATGAAGGAACCGCAGAAGTTATGCGTATGGTTATTTCTGCGAACTTACTGAAATAACAGGAGGAATATACCGTGAAGATAATTGTTTGTATTAAACAGGTACCGGATACCGCGGGCGGTGTTAAATTCAAACCGGATGGTACTCTGGATCGTGCAGCAATGCTTGCTATTATGAACCCGGATGACAAAGCCGGACTTGAGGCGGCACTCCGCATCAAGGACGAGACCGGAGCAGAGGTTACTGTTTTGACCATGGGTCTTCCGAAGGCAGCCGATGTCCTTCGTGAGGCGATCGCTATGGGGGCAGACAAGGGTGTGCTTCTGACCGACAGAAAGCTCGGCGGAGCCGACACCTGGGCGACCTCTTCTACGATTGCGGCAGGTATCCGTAAGCTCGGGGACTATGACCTGATCATTACGGGTCGTCAGGCGATTGACGGCGATACCGCACAGGTCGGACCGCAGATCGCGGAGCATCTGGGTATTCCGGTAATTTCCTATGCGCAGGCAATCAAGGTAAATGAAGCAGAGAAAACTGTGGAAGTAGAGCGTCAGTTCGATGACAGATATCATGTGCTGAAGGCCAAGATGCCGTGCCTGATTACAGCTCTTTCCGAGCTGAATCCTCCGCGTTACATGACGCCTGCCGGTATCTGGGATGCGGTTGATGCAGAGATTACCACCTACAACAGGGACGACCTGACCACTCTGAAGGATGAGGATTGCGGTCTTGCGGGATCTCCGACAAAGATTGCGAAAGCATCGGATAAGGTTCGCAAGGGTGCGGGAACTCTGTTCAAGGATATCGACGCGGATGCAGGCGCTGCCGTGATCTGCGAAGAACTGGTCAAGAGACATTATATTTAACGAAGGCGGTGAATAGAATGAGTTTAGAAGATTACAAAGGTGTATTTATCTATGCACAGCAGGTAGATAACCATATTGACAACATTGCCTTCGAATTGCTCGGAAAGGCAAAAGATCTTGCGAAACCACTGAATACACAGGTTACCGCGGTTCTGATCGGATATCAGGTAGGCGGGCTGACCGATGAGCTGGCGGAGTATGGAGCGGACAGAGTTATCGTCGTAGATGATCCTGAGCTGAAGGATTATCGCACGGAGCCGTATGCACACGCTCTGGCATCTGTGATTGAGGAGTACAAGCCGGAGATCATGCTGGTGGGCGCTACAGCCATCGGCCGGGATCTGGGACCGACCGTTTCCGCGAGAGTTCATACCGGACTTACGGCAGACTGCACCTCCCTGGATATCGGAGATTTCCCGCTCCAGGCAAAACCGGGACAGGAGCAGAAGCACAATCAGCTGCTCATGACCCGTCCGGCATTTGGCGGCAATACCATCGCGACGATTGCCTGCCCGGATAACAGACCGCAGATGTCGACGGTCCGTCCGGGTGTTATGGAGAAGATCACACCGGTTAAGGGCGCAAAGGCAGAGGTCATCAATTACAATCCGGGATTTACGCCGAATGACCGCTATGTCACAATCGAGAAGGTCGTGAAGAAGGTCAGCGAGACAGTGGATATTCAGAAGGCAAAGATTCTGGTATCCGGAGGCCGTGGCGTTGGAAGTCCGGAGAATTTCCAGATCCTCAGAGATCTTGCGAATGTCCTGGGCGGAGAGGTTTCCTGCTCTCGTGCGGTTGTAGATAACGGATGGGCACCGAAGGATCTGCAGGTCGGACAGACCGGCAAGACCGTTCGCCCGAACATCTACTTCGCAATCGGTATTTCCGGAGCGATTCAGCACGTGGCAGGTATGGAGGAATCCGACCTGATCATCGCCATCAATAAGGATGAATCCGCGCCGATCTTCGACGTGGCGGATATCGGAATTGTCGGCGATCTGAACAAGATCGTTCCGAAGCTTACCGCAGATATCAAGGCGGAACTGGCTAAGAAGGCCTGAGTGAGAGAGGACAGCTGTACACGAATACTTCGCATTCAGTTGTGGCTCACTGTTCGCGTAAATAAAGAGGAGCTGCCGTATTCTTTGAATTGGTTTCAAAGAGTACGGCAGCTCTTTTGTGTTTTTGGTGCAGATTGTGTAATTTTGCCAGGCTTATCGAATGGCAGAGACCGGTAAGGTTTGTCTGGTATCAGAACAGGCCGGTAAGGTTAGCCCGGTATCAGAACAGTCCCTTTAGAGCGGGATAGAACTTGCGGAAGTGTTCATATTTTTCTTCGTATTTCTCGGTAAGCACCGGGTCGGGTTCGATAGTGTCGGTGATCCGGATGATTTTGGATGCGGCTTCCTCTACGGAAGAGAATTCACCACAACCTACCGCCGCAAGCATCGCTCCGCCCAGAGAGGGCCCTTCCTGAATGGCGGGGACATCGAGAGTCAGGTTCATCACATTCGCGCAGATGCTCATCCAGAGCCTGGATTTTGAACCTCCGCCGACAATTTTTGAACGCGTCACATGGAGACCGAGGTTTCTGGCGATTTCCAGAGAATCCCGGAGCCCGAAAGCGACGCCTTCCAGCACGGCCTGCGTCATTTCGCTTCTGGAGGTATCCATCCGCATGCCGATGAAGGCTGCCTTGCAGGAGGGGTCGTTGTGCGGAGACCGCTCGCCCATGAGATAAGGAAGGTAAAAGACATCGTTTTCACCGAGACGGTGAATGTCTTCCTGCTCCTTCGCGTAATCCTTTGTGTTCAAAATCTCTTCATTCCACCATTTGTTGCAGGAGGCGGCGCTGAGCATGCACCCCATCAGATGATAGTGGCCGTCTGCGTGGCAGAAGGAATGAAGTGCGTGGTTCGGGGTATCCACAAAGCGGCTGCTGGAGATGAAAAGAGTTCCGGAGGTTCCGAGAGAAAGATTGCACATCTCATTTCCAACGGTTCCGGTACCGACTGCAGATGCCGCGTTGTCGCCGGCACCGGCGATGATTTTTACGCTGTGAGAGAAACCGAGCGCATCGGCAATGGCCGGCTTGAGAGCCCCGACAACTTCATAACTTTCATAGAGCTTTGGAAGCTGCGTTTCTTTGATCTGACAGATCTCCAGCATTTCCTGAGACCAGCACCGGTTCTTCACGTCTACCAGGAGCATTCCGGAGGCGTCGGAGAGATCTGTGCAGAAGCTTCCGGAGAGCATATACGCGAGGTAATCCTTCGGGAGCATGATTTTACAGATCTTCCGGAAATTCTCGGGCTCATGCTTGCGCACCCAGAGAATTTTCGGAGCGGTAAAACCGGCAAAGGCGATATTGGCAGTGTAGGATGCGAGCTTGTCTTCGCCGATCGTATGGTTCAGATAATCGGTCTCCTCCTGCGTGCGGCCGTCATTCCAGAGGATCGCCGGGCGGATGACCTGATCCTTATCATCGAGGATAACCAGTCCGTGCATCTGGCCGCCAAAGCTGATGCCGGCAACTTCCCTGCGATCAATTCCCTCTGTCAGAGCCTTCATGCCCTCCAGAGATTCATGGTACCAATCCTCCGGCTTCTGCTCCGACCAGCCGGGGTGCGGAAAATACAGAGGATATTCACGGCTTACTATATTTTTAATGTTTCCGTCGGAGTCCATCAGCAGAAGCTTTACCGCCGATGTTCCGAGGTCGATGCCTATATAATACATATTATTCCTCCAAAGATCTGGAATGTTTGTGAAAAAAGGAGCGGCGGAAGAGTGATCCGCCGCCCTGGGTTTACGCGTTTTTTTTGCTATTCAGCGCGTTATAATAATAGTTTATTCTCTTTTATGCAAATGGATTTTCATCTGCATAGCGGTCGCCTGCCGGATGGTTGTAACCGATCTCTTCGACAGGTACGCCGATAAATTTCAGTGTATCGTAGAGAACCTTTCCGTAGTGACCGAACATAACAGCACCGTGATGCGGGAAGTTCTTTTCGATCAGCCAGTGACGATAGAAGCGTCCCATCTCGGGAATGGCGAATACGCCGATGGAACCAAAGGATCTGGTTGCAACCGGAAGAACCTCACCCTGTGCCACATAAGCGCGAAGAACATTGTCGGCTGTGGACTGCAGGCGGTAGAAGGTGATGTCGCCCGGAACAATATCGCCCTCAATGGTTCCGTCGCACCACTCCTTCGGATGCGTATTCGCCATGATAGCCTGGTATGCGAGATGCGGGTTGGTGAGCTTGTTGGAGCAGGTATTTCCGCAGTGGAAGCCCATGAAGGTGTCACTGAATTTCCAGTTGTAGTCGAACTTTCCTTCGATGCTTTCCTTATACATATCCTTTGGTACGGAGTTGTTGATGTCGAGAAGCGTAACCTCATCCTGACTCAGGCAGAGACCGATGTACTCGGAGAGGGTACCATAGATATCAACCTCGCAGCTTACCGGAATTCCTTTCTTCATCAGACGGCTGTTTACATAGCAGGGTACGAAGCGGAACATATCCTGGAAGGCCGGCCAGCACTTGGTAGTAAGGGCGACATATTCCTTGCAGCCCTTGTGGCTCTCGGCCCAGTCGAGGAGCGTCAGCTCATACTGTGCAAGCTTCGGAAGCATAGCGGGTCTGTTCGCCTCGGTGTAGCCCATTTCTTTTGACATATCCTCGATCACTGAGGGGATTCTTTCGTCGTCTGCATGCTTTGTGTAGGATTCATAGAGGTCAAGCTCGGATTCTTCTTCAATCTCAACATTGAGGTTGTAGAGCTGCTTGATCGGTGCGTTGCAGGCAAGGAAATTGGACGGTCTCGGTCCGAAGGAGATGATCTTCAGATTGTTCAGTCCGATGGATACTCTGGCGATCGGAAGGAACTCGTGAATGCGATCTGCCAGATCCTCGGCGTCACCGACCGGTTCGTCCGGAATGTACGCCTTGACATTTCTGAGGGCAAGATTGTAGCTTGCGTTCAGCATGCCGCAGTAAGCATCTCCACGGCCGCCCTTGAGGTTATTCTGGGTTTCCTCGGCTGCCGCGCAGAACATAACCGGACCATCGAAGTATTTTGCAAGCATGGTCTCGGAAATCTCCGGTCCGAAATTGCCGAGGAATACGCAGAGCGCATTGCATCCGGCGTCTTTTACGTCCTTCAGCGCGTTCATCATATCGATTTCACTCTCAATGATAGTGATGGGGCACTCATAGATATCAGAAGCGTTATATTTTGCTGCATAGGCTTCTACGAGCGCTTTGCGGCGGTCAAGCGTCAGGCTTGCCGGAAAACAGTCACGGCTTACGCCGACAATACCGATTTTAACTACGGGAATGTTATTCATTATATTATCCTCCTGGAAATTTGGAATGGTGCGAATGTCAGTCTACCCGGATGTTTTCGCCGATCAGACCGTTAAAAGCTCCCTCGATCTTTGCGTCCTCATGAGCAATCAGCCATTTGTTGACAGCGGTAAGCAGCTTGTCCTCGCCGGAAGGTCCATGAGCGGCCTTAAGCTCTGTATTCGTTCCCTTGGGAAGCACAACGACACAGCGGAAGGGAGCGCCGTTCACGCTGCAGGGCGCGTAATGAAGAGTAGTCGCATAGACCTCAATGGCAGTGCCCGCCGGGACGAGGAACGCCTCGACCTTAGAGGTGTCATAGTGGAAATCATCGGAGATATCCTGCTGTTTTCCGAGCAGGAGAATCAGATCATTCTCTGCGATGTTGATCTCGGAAGAACGGTGATACTCCAGAGCGTTCAGATATACATTATAGCCGTTGCAGTAACCGATCTGCACCGGAAGCTCGCCGTCTACAACCTGCTGCATCCGGCGGCCGGAATCGGTATCCTCAAGCTTCGGGTCGGAAGCCACATAGATGGTATGATCGTTCGGACATTCCGTATCCTTTAAAGCTGTCATGATACCAGAGACGTCAATACCGCTGATCACACGGCCGTAGGGATGAAAGGATTCATCATTGACATTGTGAATTATCATCACTGAAAACCTCCCTGTATTATTTATGAAGTTTGTTCCTGATTTGGAAAACTTCGCTGGTCATCGTTATTCATTATACCAGTTTTCGGAGAAAATACGATAGGATATTTTTGCAAAGCGTATAGACCAACTAGCACGTTACTGTTTGCGCATCATTAAAACGGCTAAGATTTTACAGGACCTTTGCCTGAACATTACTGGCTGTTAAAAGTTTTATCCGTGACTTTTTCATAAAGTGGGTAGCGAGGACTTTGCGATGAGCACTTAGCGGGCGCTTGCGGCCGCTTACGTGCGACGCATACAAATCCCTTGGCGAATGAAATGAGCCTAGTAGATTTGTAGTTTGACGAAGGCGCTCGCGCCTGAGGAGTTCCGCAGCTCCAAAAAACAGGATAAAACTTTGTTACAGCCAGTTTGCGAATGGCGACAGGACTGTAAAATCTCTTCCATCTCAGCGACCTCAATCCGGGTCTTTTTTCATGCGAAGGATGTCATTCACATCCGCCCTCTGCCCGAGATCAACATGCAGCTCCTGCTGCGGGTGCGGAGCAGACTCCATCGACGCGCCGTTTTCATCAAAAATGGCACGCACCGTCACCTCCACATTGCGCCCGTCCGGCTTCATGATCTCAATCTGATCTCCGACACAGAACTTATTCTTCTGTCCGATCACGGCGCACCCATTTTCATCCGTCGAGGATACGACACCCAGATACGTGTAGTTCGTGATGTAGGTATTGCTGTCATAGATCTGGTCTTCGTCCGATGGTTTTCCGTAGAAGAAACCGGTCGTGAATCTCCGGAAGGTACAGTCCGCGATCTGTTCCCGATACCACGGCAGGTTCTTCCTGTAAAGCTCCGGGTCCTCGGCGCAGTCGTCAATCGCCTTGCGGTAGGTACGTGCAACCGTCGCGACATAGAGCGCCGTTTTCATCCTTCCCTCGATCTTGAAGCTGTCAATTCCGGCGCGCATAAGATCCGGGATATGCTCAATCATACACAGGTCCTTGGAGTTAAAAATATATGTCCCGCGTTCGTTTTCCTCGATCGGGAGATACTCTCCCGGTCTGCTCTCCTCCATGACCGCATATTTCCAACGGCACGGATGGGTACACGCTCCCTTATTGGCATCTCTTCCTGTGAAATAATTCGAAAGCAGGCATCGGCCCGAATAAGAAATGCACATGGCGCCGTGCACAAAGGTTTCAATCTCCATATCCTTGGGGATTTGCCGGCGCATTTCACAGATCTCCTCAAGCGAAAGCTCACGCGCCGTTACCACGCGCTTAGCTCCCTGCCGGTACCAGAACCGCGCCGTCGCCCAGTTGGTATTATTTGCCTGGGTGCTGATGTGTCGTTCTATTCCCGGGCACTCCTCTCCGGCGATTTCAAATACGCCGGGATCCGCAATAATCAGGGCATCCGGCTGCAGCTCATTCAGCTCACGCAGGTAGACCCGTACACCCTCAAGATCCTCATTATGCGCCAGAATGTTTACCGTCACATGCACGCGAACCCCGTGGCTGTGCGCATAGCGGATTCCTTCCGCCATATCCTCACGATTAAAATTTTTGGCTTTGGCCCGAAGCCCGTAGACATCTCCTCCGATGTACACCGCGTCTGCGCCGAAAGCAACCGCTACCTTCAATACCTCGAGGCAGCTCGCCGGAATCAGAAGCTCCGGCTTTCCGTTTTCAAGCATATCGATCCTCTCCCATTTATACTATGCAACGCCGCTCGCACCGGCTGCAGCTTCCTTCCCATCCGGCTGCTTCATGACCGAAATCGAGATACCGTCCCCCAGTGGAACAATACTTGTCTCCAGCCGACTGTCATCCTTCAGAGCCTGAAGATATTCGCGCATCCGCTTATAGATCGTCCGGTTTCTGCGCTCCACGATGTAGTGGGACTCGATAATGTCCCCCTCCTGAAGAACGTTATCTGAAATCAGAACGCTCCCCGGATGCATCAGCCGGAGAACATCCGGAAGAAAATGAATATACTGCCCCTTGGCCGCATCCATGAATATAAAATCGAAGGGTTCTGCAAGCGTCTTCAGAACGTCCGCCGCATCTCCTTCCAAAAGGGTAATCCGGTCATTGTACCCGGATTTCCGGAAATTTTCTCTTGCGATGGGAATACGCTTCTCATAGTTCTCGATCGTTGTGATCCTGCTGTTCTCCGGCCCATAGGTGGCCATCAGAATCGTGGAAAAACCAACCGCCGTTCCGACCTCCAGGATCCGCTGCGGCCGCTGAATCTGAAGGAAAACCTTGAGAAAGCTCTGCATCTCCCGTCGGATAATCGGCACGTTATCCAAAGCAGCCTCCTCCCGGAGTTTCTCGAGAAAAGGAGTGTGTCCATGATCCAGCGAATTGATGAAGGTTATCATCCGTTCCTCTACAATCATCCCGTCACCTCTTAAAGAAAAGAGCCGCCGCAGCGACTCATCCTTGCGCCGACGAAGCCTTTACGCTGTCGGACGAACCTTTATCCGGAGTATCAGAATCCTCCACCTGCGCGAGAATCGGGAACATGTCGTCCGCTGTCATTGAGGTGCGAAGCGTATAAGTCCCCGGCAGGATCTCTCCATGATATCCGGAAATCAGCTCCTGAACCACAAAGGCACTTGCGCTCTCATTCAGCAACCCGTTCGAAATCAGAAGCTTTCCAATCTGACGCACGGACATATCGTCTGTGATCGTTACTGTGACTGCGCGGCCATCTCCGGAATCAACGGCCTTTTCATCGAAGATTTCATAACCGAGCGAATACGCCTGTCTCCCCACGTAAATCAGAATCATGATCAGCGCAATGATGACAAGAACTCTTACAACTCCCTTTATGCCGCCCAGTGCAACACGATACCCCAGGCTGTCGTCCCTCTCTTCTCTTTTCCCTGCTGCCATTTGACAAACTCCTTACCTTCTTGATCTCGTCCTCCGGCTTACATGGGGATTTCCACGTGGACTTCCCGATTAATCGCGTTCATGACACGCTGCACCATCCGGCAGACAGCGCTCTCCGCATCCAGATAATCGGCTGCTATCTCATTGCGAAGGAGCGGCGAATACTCGTTGATCACATAGTCCGTTTCATCATAGAGATCTCTGCCGGAGGTTTGCATCTCATACACCTTCCGCCTGTACTCATTGATCTTCTGCCTCAGCTCCGGCATCTCCTTCAGCCGGTTCTCAAGGCTCCGGTATCTGATATAGTCCTCACTCTGTTCCAGTGCCTGGATGAGTTCTTCCGCCTTCTCCTTCACGCTGTCCATATTATGCCTCCATAATGATCGGCAGTATCATCGGATTCCGCTGTGTCCGCTTCCAGACAAAGCTTCCCAGTGCATCCTTGATTGCCGACTTCAGCTTCCCCCAATCGGTGATGTGATGCTCCAGACAATCATTGAGAGCATCCTCGACGATCATCCTGGCCTCATCCATCAGATCCTCCGACTCCCGGACATACACAAAGCCCCTGGAGACGATGTCCGGACCGGACAGAAGCTGCCTTCCGTATTTCTCAAGTGTAAGAACAACAATCAGAATACCGTCCTCGGAGAGATGCTGTCTGTCGCGAAGTACAATATTTCCGACATCCCCGACGCCGAGTCCATCGACCATGATCTCGCCCGTCTCTACCTTTCCGGTAACCTTTGCCGATTTTTGATCTAATTCAAGCACATCCCCGGTCTTCATGACAAAGATGTTCTCTTTCGGAATTCCAAGCTGCAGCGCCAGGTTCTTCTGTGCGATCAGGTGCCGGTACTCGCCGTGAACCGGAATCGCATACTTCGGCTTAACCAGAGAATAAATCAGCTTGATATCCTCCTGACACGCATGACCGGATACATGAACATCCTGGAAAATAACCTCTGCACCCTTCTCATACAGTTCATTGATGACATTGGAGACAGCCTTCTCATTTCCGGGAATCGGATGAGAAGAGAACACGATCAGATCCCCCGGCTTAATGGTAACCTTCTTGTGAATATCCGCTGCCATTCTGGACAGCGCGGCCATAGATTCTCCCTGGCTTCCCGTTGTGACAAGCACCATCTGGCTGTCGGGATAATTTCTCATCTGATTGATGTCGATTAGCGTGTTCTCCGGCACATTCAGATACCCCAGCTCCTGCGCGATGGAAATAATATTCACCATGCTTCTGCCTTCCACGACGACCTTCCGGCCGAATTTGCAGGCGGAATTGATGATCTGCTGCACGCGGTCCACATTTGAGGCAAAGGTGGCAATGATCAGGCGCTGGTTCCGATGCTCGGAAAAAATCTGATCAAAGGTTCTTCCAACCGTGCGCTCCGACATGGTATATCCCGGTCTCTCTGCATTCGTGCTGTCGCACATCAGCGCGAGAACTCCCTTCTTTCCGATCTCGGCAAAACGCTGCAGATCGATGGCGTCGCCGAAGACCGGCGTATAATCCACCTTAAAGTCGCCGGTATGCACGATGGTCCCTGCCGGCGAATAGATCGCGAGGGCGGCGGCATCCTGAATACTGTGGTTCGTCTTGATGAATTCAATCCGGAAATGTCCCAGGTTTATGGACTGTCCGAATCGGATCGTCTTCATCTTTGTGCTTTTAAGCATATTATGCTCCTCAAGCTTATGGCTAATCAGACCGATCGTCAGCTTCGTAGCATATATGGGAACATTAATCTCCCGCAGCACATACGGAAGTGCTCCGATGTGATCTTCATGACCGTGGGTGATCACAAACCCCTTTACCTTGCGGATATTCTGCTTTAAATACGTGATATCCGGAATAACCAGATCAATTCCGAGCATATCATCATCAGGGAAGGCCAGACCGCAGTCCACCACTACAATGCTATCCTCGTACTCAAATGCAGTGATGTTCATGCCGATTTCTTCCAGACCGCCCAGCGGAATGATCTTCAACTTACTCGTATTTTCTTTTCCTTTCAAACTATACCTCCGTTTCTTTTTACAACTAAAACTTCCCATACCAAAAATGGGATCTGTTCCTTGAAAACTCAATAAAAACGGCGATCAGATAGCTTTTC
>OMUU01000090.1 GCA_900314295.1 uncultured Lachnospiraceae bacterium
ATAACATTTTCACATTTTTTTTACAATCGAAATGAACACAAATTTACATGAAATTTTCATTTCTGGCAATATGACCTTAAAAAGAAGCAGACGGACTCGGATCTTCAACAGTTGTACCTGAATAAATAATGCTTCAAACACCCGCAAAGTCGCAGAAATGTTGCTTTTTTTATTAGCTAAAAAAGCCGAGGATAACAGGGTGCACAACTACAAGCAGGCATATTCTATTTGGCAGGCCATCCGACAGTTTCACCGTTACACGCATCCCGTCAAATTCAATAATGACAGAAACTCGCATATGGTTTATAATAAGCAGCGATAAAGGCACGAAATTACACGGTTTCTTTTGCTTTATACGTTTTCTTATGCTCTATATCGTTGGCACACCCGGCGGTTCCGGGCAATTCATGCAGAAGATTTCAGTTTTTTCCGCCTTACATATCTGTGAAATTGATAGCATAAGGAGACTTTTCATGGCACAGGCAGATCAGGAGAAAGTAATCGTCATTGATTTTGGCGGTCAGTACAATCAGCTTGTCGCGCGGCGGGTGCGTGAGAGCAATGTGTACTGTGAGATTTATTCCTACCGCACGCCTCTGGACCAGATCAGGGCAATGAACCCGAAGGGTATCATTCTGACCGGCGGTCCGAACAGCGTATATGAGAAGGGTGCCGCTACGGCATCGAAGGAACTGTTTGAGATGGGAATTCCGATTCTCGGCCTCTGTTACGGAGCACAGCTCATGATGTATGTTCTGGGCGGCGACGTGCAGAAGGCGCCCGAGCGGGAATACGGGAAGACCGGACTTATCGTAGACCGGCCGGATTCCCCTGTATTTGCAGGAGTTCCGGAGAAGAGCATTGTCTGGATGAGTCACAACGACTACATCACAAGAATCGCCGAAGGCTTTGAAGTGATCGCACATACCGCGAACTGTCCGTACGCTGCTGTTCAGAACACCTCGAAGAAGCTCTACGCTTTTCAGTATCATCCGGAGGTGCTCCACAGCCAGTTCGGAAAAGAGATGCTTCGCAATTTCGTATGGAACGTATGCGGCTGCAAAGGCACCTGGAAAATGGATGACTTCGCGGAGAAGACGATCCGGGAGCTTCGCGAGAAGATCGGAGACGGAAAGGTTCTTTGCGGACTGTCCGGCGGAGTCGATTCCTCTGTGGCTGCTGTTCTGCTGTCGAAGGCAATCGGAAGGAATCTTACCTGCGTGTTCGTGGACCACGGACTGCTTCGGAAGGATGAGGGGGATCTGGTATCGAAGGTCTTCGGCCCTGACGGCCCCTATGATCTGAACTTTGTACGCGTGAATGCCGGAGATCGCTTCTTTGCCGATCTTAAGGGAGTGACCGAGCCGGAGAGAAAGCGTAAGATCATCGGTGAAGATTTCATCCGTGTCTTCGAGGCGGAAGCAAAAAAGATCGGAAAGGTCGATTACCTTGTCCAGGGAACCATCTACCCGGATGTTGTGGAATCCGGTCTGGGCGGTGAATCTGCTACGATCAAATCTCATCACAATGTCGGCGGTCTTCCGGAGTATGTCGATTTCAAGGAAATCGTTGAACCGCTCCGCGACCTCTTCAAGGATGAGGTCCGTAAGGTCGGTCTCCATCTCGGAATCCCGGAGGAACTGGTTATGAGACAGCCCTTCCCCGGACCGGGATTAGGTATTCGTATCATCGGAGAAGTAACACCTGAGAAGGTACAGATTGTTCAGGAGGCTGACGCGATTTATCGCGAGGAGATGGACAAAGCCGGAATGAACAGGATTGCCAGCCAGTACTTCGCCGCTCTGACCAATATGAGATCTGTCGGTGTCATGGGGGATGAGCGAACCTACGACTATGCTATTGCCCTTCGTGCAGTAAGCACCGTTGATTTCATGACTGCCGACGCCGTGGAAATTCCGTATGAGGTATTGAAAAAAGTAACGAACCGGATCGTTAACGAAGTGAATCACGTCAACAGAGTATTCTATGACATCACCTCAAAGCCGCCGGGGACCATCGAATTTGAATAACGGAACGAGATAAAACACGCTGCGCGAGTTTTATCTCGCTATTGCGACGCTCGCCGCA
>OMUU01000081.1 GCA_900314295.1 uncultured Lachnospiraceae bacterium
GCGGCGAGCGTCGCGATAGCGAGATAAAACTCGCGCAGCGTGTTTTATCTCGTTGTAAAAACGTCCGGATTGATTTCAAGAAGTGTTTTTGGTAGACTCAGAGTGCAATCATATGATTATTTCGGAGGAAGCAAAATGACGGAAATTCAGTCCAGGGGAAGTCAGGTTTTTGATTTAAAGTCTCTTCGTGAGGCACAGAGGGAGAAGAAGCCGGAAGGGCCGGTTTGTACCTATACCACATTTGATTCAGAGTGTGAGATCGCGGATGCGGATCATCCGTTTCTGATTCTGCGAATGCCGGCGAAGACTGTGCTCAGGCATCATGTAAACGGCAGCTTTATGAATCCGTCCAGGAGGACTGGATTTGAGTTTAAGACAGAGACCGGACCGGAATATACGGATGTTTGGAAGATTGACCGCCGCTTTGAACCGCTTTTGAAGTGGATGGGAGAGAATCAGCTTCAGGTGCGGCTTTCGGGTTGCCCTTTTAAGGATGGATTCGGGATTTACAAAATCCATGCCGTGAATTATTCCGGAAAAATCGCGGCTAGTACGGATGGATTTCTGCAGATGACGATCGGCAGAATCCTCTCCGGCAGATTTCAGGAAGAGCCGGAATCCGAGGAGGAGACGGAGGAGGATGAGCAGGTACGTCTGACGGATATTTCCAGCATGACAGACTTTCTGGCCTGCGCGGGCGGCGTACTCCCGGCAAATATACGCAGATGGGCGCAGAGAAACCTGATGCTGATCCGCACGAATACCATCAGTCAGGATGAGAGAAGGCACGCGCAGAGAGCGCTCTCCATGATGCTGAACATTCAGTGGCGTGGCTCGTACTTTGAAGCGATCGATCCGAAGCGTGCCCGTGAAATCCTGGATGAGGAGCTCTACGGGCTGGAGAAGGTGAAGCAGAGAATTATTGAGACGATCATCCAGATCAACCGGACGCATACACTTCCGGCATACGGACTTCTGCTCGCCGGTCCTGCCGGTGTGGGTAAGTCGCAGATCGCCTATGCGGTTGCGAGAATCCTGAAACTTCCCTGGGCGTCGCTGGATATGAGCGCGATCACGGACCCTGAGGCACTGACGGGAAGCCCGAGAGTCTATGCAAATGCGAAGCCGGGCCTGATCATGGAGGCATTTTCGAGAGCCGGCTCCGACAATGTGGTATTCATCATCAATGAGCTGGACAAGGCAGATCAGGGGGATTCCGGAGCCAATCCCGCGGATGCGCTACTGACGCTTCTGGATAATCTCGGCTATACCGACAATTATATCGAGTGCATGATTCCGACTGGAGGCGTCTACCCGATCGCGACGGCGAATGACAAGAGCAGGATCAGCGCACCGCTGATGAGCCGTTTTGCCGTGATTGATATCCCGGATTATACGCCGGAGGAGAAGAAGGTTATTTTTTCCCGCTTCTCCCTTCCCAAGATCCGGAAGCGGATGGGCATGCGGGAGGAGGAATGCATCATTCCCGAAGAAGCTGTGGACGTCGTTGTTGAGAAGTATGCGGGAACTCCCGGATGCCGCGATCTGGAGCAGGCGGCGGAGCATCTTGCGGCCAATGCCCTCTATCGGATTGAAACCGAGAACCTTGCGGGGGTCACTTTTACGCCGGAGATGGTGAGACAGATTCTTGTATGAGAGACAAGAGGGCAGTAAGCAGTGCAGAATGCAGAGTGGTGCGGATTCAACTCGCACCGTACATCGTTTTAAATTGCGAGAAAGCGATAAACTCGTTCGAACACACAACAACGAACGATATTCGGTATATCCTTTCAAACCGCAAGGAAGCGAGGAGCCCGGCAACGTGTTTTTCTTGCGCGGGGATTCGCAACATTCGGGAAAAGACCGGCCGAAGTTTGATTTCCGGGTGACAATCCGGACTTCAGGGTATATAATCGAACTCGTCAGGCAAGGCAGCGTTATGCTGCTGCACATGATAGATACATAAAGCAGATCGCTGGTGGCGATCTTAGCAAAGGAGAGATGTACTATGGAAAAAGAAGAATTTTTAGCTGTTTATCGTCATTCCCTCGCGCATATCCTTGCGAAGGCTGTCATTGAACTCTTCGGTAAAGAGAATGTACAGTATGCAATCGGTCCGCAGATTGAGAACGGACTCTATTATGATTTTGTGCTTCCAAGGACCTTGAACAACGATGATTACAAGACCATCGAGGACAAGATGCACGAGATCATCAAGAGAAGAGAGCCGTGGACAAGGAAGGTTGTATCCAAAGCAGAAGCTCTTGACATCTTCAAGGATCAGAAATTCAAGACAGAGCTGATTGAGGAGCTCCCGGAGGACGAGACGATCACCCTTTATTATACAGGTGATGATTATGTGGATCTGTGCAGAGGACCTCATGTCGATAATTCTCAGGAACTTATGAATGTAGCGTTCGAGGTTCGGTCGATTTCCGGCGCGTACTGGAGAGGCGACGAGAACAGAGATCAGCTTCAGAGAATATACGTCACTGCATTTCCGGACAAGCAGCAGCTCAAGGAGTACAAGAAGCTGCTGCGCGAGGCGGCAGAGCGCGACCACAAAAAGCTGGGGCCGCAGCTTGAGCTCTTTATGTTCGATGAGAGCGCTCCCGGGATGCCTTACTGGCTTCCGCGCGGGTGGAAGATGTTCAACGCGCTTCTGAACTTCTGGAGAGGCATTCATGAGGAGCACGGCTATCAGGAGATTTCCGGACCGGTTCTGAGCAACTCCAAGCTCTGGCAGACATCGGGTCACTGGGGTCACTATAAGGACAATATGTTCATTATCCCAGGGGCGAAAGAGGATGAGAGCGACTATTATGCCTGCAAGCCGATGAACTGCCCGAACGCGATTCTGGTATACAAAAAGCATCTCCGCTCCTACAGGGATCTTCCGTTCCGGATCAACCAGGTAGATGTCATCCATAGAAAAGAGAAATCCGGAGAGCTGAACGGCCTGTTCCGCGTGCAGATGTTCCGTCAGGACGACGCGCATATCCTCGTGGCCGAGGAGCAGATTGCTTCCGAAATCAAGGATATCATGAGCATCGCGACACAGATTTACGGAACCTTCGGCCTGACCTACAAGGCAGAGCTTTCTACCAGACCGGATGACTATATGGGAGACATCAAGGTATGGGACAAGGCGGAAAAGGATCTGAAGGATATTCTGGATGATGTGTATGGTCCCGGCAATTACGAGGTCAATGAGGGCGACGGCGCGTTCTACGGTCCGAAGATCGATCTGAAGATGAAGGACGCTTTGGGAAGAGAGTGGCAGATGGGTACCATCCAGCTCGATTTCCAGCTCCCGCTGAATTTTGATATGAAATATGCCGCTCAGGACGGCTCCGTGAAGCAGCCGGTTATGATTCACCGCGCGATCTTCGGTTCTCTGGAGCGCTTCATCGGTATTCTGATCGAAAACTACAAGGGAGCCTTCCCGTTCTGGCTGAGCCCGTATCAGGTAGCGGTCGTTCCGATTCGTCCGGAGCATAACGATTATGCGAAGAAGGTCGTGAGCACACTCAAGAATGCCGGAATTCGTGTAGAGGTTGATTACGCGGACAAGAACATGAACGAGAAGATCAAGACCTACAAGACCTTCAAGGATCCTTATATTGTCGTTGTCGGCGACAAGGAAGCTGCCGATGGAACCGTATCCATCACCGTAAGAGGTCAGAAACAGCAGCTTCACGATGTTCCGCTGGAGAAACTGGTTTGCATGTGCCAGAAGATGGAGAATGAGCATCTGAAGGAGCTGATTGCTACGGCAGACTAAACGTCATTTTAAATATGGTATGCGAGAGCGGCTGCTGCAGAGAAAAATCTGCGGCGGCCGTTTTGGCTTGTGAGGTTGCAGGAAGTATAAAGAATGATATAATGATTTTCGTCGGGAAAAAAATAACTGGAAATATGCCCCGGAGATGTGGCATTGAAGGAAGAAAAGCAGAATAGAAAAATAGAAGAATAGAAGAATAGAAGGTAGAGAGTCATGATGCAGTTTAAGGATAAAAAAATGGATCGGAACGCGCCGTGCTGGTGCGGAAGCGGAAAGAAATACAAGCATTGTCATATGAATTTTGATGAAAAGCTCCGTGAATTTGAGCTGAAGGGCTTCATTGTTCCAGAGAGAAAGCTGATCAAGACGCCGGAGCAGATCGAGGGAATCAAGGCAAGCGCGAAAATCAACATTGCGGTGCTGGACGAGGTGGCCTCAAAGATCCGGATCGGAATGAGCACAGAAGACATCGATAAAATCGTCTACGATACAACCACGAAGATGGGAGGAATTCCGGCTCCGCTGAATTATGAAGGCTTTCCCAAGAGTGTCTGTACCTCTGTCAATGAGGAGGTGTGTCACGGCATTCCGTCTCCAGATGTGATTCTGAAGGACGGCGATATCATCAATGTGGATGTCTCGACGATTTATCACGGCTATTTCTCAGATTCCTCCCGCATGTTCTGTATGGGAAATGTTTCACCGGAGAAGAAGAAGCTGGTGGATGTTACGAAGGAGTGCGTGGAGATCGGGATTCAGAACGTAAAGCCATGGACCTGCCTTGGCGACATGGGAAATGCGGTGCATCAGCATGCGCTGGATAACGGGTACAGTGTTGTCCGCGAAATTGGAGGTCATGGCTGCGGTCTCGAATTCCATGAGGATCCGTGGGTGAGCTATGTGAGTCTTCCGGGGACGGAGATGCTGATGGTTCCGGGCATGTGCTTTACGATTGAGCCCATGGTGAATATGGGACGGGATGACATTTTCCAGGATGAGGAGAACGGCTGGACCATTTATACCGAGGATGCGCTGCCCTCTGCGCAGTGGGAGGTTCAGGTGCTTGTGACGGAGAACGGATGCGAGGTCATCACGTACTAAAGCATCGCGGATTTTTATGACGGAGAACGGAGGAGAAGGATTGCGGCCGGAGAAGGGACAAATAGATATGCTGGTGGGGGAAGATAATGGATACTGAGGGGAAAAAGAAAAAGATGCCTCGTTCCGGAGCGGGATGGTTTGCCTATGGCCTTCGAAACGGAATACCGATCTGTCTCGGGTATTTTGCCGTTTCCTTTGCTCTGGGAATTTCGGCGAGAAATGCCGGGATGAACGGTGTGCAGTCCTTTGTGATGTCGCTGACGATGGTGGCGTCGGCGGGGCAGTTCGCGGCGATTAATCTGATCGCGGCGGGAGCGGGCGTTTTTGAGATGATCACGACGTCGGTCATTGTCAACCTGCGTTATTTTCTCATGAGCTGTTCGCTTACGCAGAAGCTGGATCCGAAAAGCAGTCCGCTGCACCGCTTTCTTCTGGCGTATTGCATGACGGATGAGATATTCGGACTTTCCGTATCGGTGGACGGATATCTGGATCCGCGATACACCTACGGGATCACCGCCATTTCGGTATCCGGCTGGTGCGCGGGGACCGTTCTGGGTGTGCTGATGGGGAACATTCTGCCTGCCTGGGCTTCCAACGCGCTCGGCGTCGCCATGTACGGGATGTTTCTTGCCATCATCATTCCGCCGGCGAAGAAAAATCATTTTATCGGCGGTCTGGTGGCGGTATCCATGCTCGCAAGCTGGCTGTTTTCGGTCATGCCGGGTCTGAAGAGCATTTCCTCCGGGTTCCGTGTGATTATTCTGACTCTTGTGATCGCGGGAGTTGCTGCGGCAATTCGTCCGGAGGAGGGTGCGGAAGAGGCGGCAGAAGTGGCGGAAGAGAAGGGAGATGTGAACTGAGATGTCAAAAAGTATATACCTTTCTCTGCTGATCATGGCGCTGACCATTTACGCGATTCGTCTGCTGCCTTTTCTGTTCATCCGGAAGCCGATCCGGAACAGATGGTTCCGGTCGTTCCTGTACTATGTCCCCTACGTCACGCTTGCGGTGATGACCTTTCCGGCGATTCTCACCGCAACGGATCATGTGGCTGCAGGCGCGGCGGCTCTGATTGCCGGGCTGATTGCAGCCTGGATTAGTGAGGATCTTTTTGCGGTAGCGATCAGCTGCTGCGTCGTGGTATTTGTTATGGGGCTGATTCTGTGATGAGCTCGTCGAGATTCCGCCCATATGGCGGGAGAAACTCTTCTACGAAGTCCCCTGCCTCCGGTAATTCTGCGGTGAGCCGCCGTATAGATTCCGCCGTCGTTGCTTTTGCAGTGCGAAACTCGCGGTTGCCGGAGTTCTCTTCTTCGATGCATTTGATGAGGGCGGAGATTTTGTCGGCTGCCTTGACCAGTCGGCGCATATAGCGGTCCTCTTCCGTATCTTCTGCGTGAAAAATCGCTTCAAAGGCCGGACGGAGATCGGCCGGGAGCTCGTCGAGCAGACGGTTTTCTGACTCGGCCTCGACCTCCTTATAGGCTGCCTTCAGCTTCTGGTTCGCGTATTTCACCGGCGTGGGCATATCGCCTGTTATGATCTCGGATGCGTCATGGTACAGGCCGCAAAGGGCTGCCTTCTCCGCGTTCAGATGCTTTCCGTATCTTACATTTCCGATGACGCATAGTGCGTGGGAAATCATGGCGACCTCGAGGGAATGTTCACTGAGGTTTTCCGGTCTGGAATTGCGCATGAGCGCCCATCTTTCGATGTATTTCATTCTCGATATTGTGGCAAAAAAATTGTGTGGCATATAGAATCCTTTCTGAATCGTATGGGAGTGACCAATGAAGTTCAACAAAAATATACTGAAAAACCGCTGGGCATCCAACGCGCTGGCCATCAGCATCGGCGTTCTGGTGTATCTGTTTTTTTCGCATCTCGATGTTGTGGGCAAGGGTGTCGCGGCCTTCTTCGGTTTTATCAATCCGGTCATTATCGCATTGATCATCGCATATGTCATGGATCCGCTGACCAAGGTTTTCGAGCACTATGTGTTCCGCCGGATGCACAGGGAAATAGCGCGGAGGAATCTGGCCGTCGTCTGTACCATTCTGATCATCCTGGCTGGCTTTGTCTTCCTGATGGTGGCCCTGATCCCGCAGATTGTAAACAGCATAATTACTTTTTTTGATAATGTCAATGTATATGCGGAAGAGATCCGTACGCTCATCGGCAATTTGCAGAAGCACGCGTCAGACTCCAGGTTCGATTTTTCCAAGATTTTGAACAGCGGACAGGCTCTTCTGGATACCATCGTGAGCAAAATCCCGTCGAATATGGAAAGCATCATCAATACATCGTTTTCCATCGGGAGAAATATTGTGACCTGGGTGATCGCCGTAATCATGTCTATCTATTTTCTGGCGGACAAGAGCAGGCTGCAGGCCGGGTTTGGGAAGCTTATGCACGCGATTCTCTCGGAGAAGGCGTTCCGGAACTCGAGTAAATTCTGGAATCACTGCAATACGATCATGATCCGTTACATCGTGGGAGAGCTCCTGGACGCCCTGATCATCGGTCTCTCGAACTTTGTGTTTTTCCTCATCGTCGGACTGCCCTATAACCTGCTGATATCGGTGGTGGTCGGTGTGACAAATCTGGCTCCGACCTTCGGCCCGATTGTCGGGGGCGTGGTCGGTGCCTTTATCCTGGTGCTGAACAATCCGTGGCACGCGCTGTGGTTTATCATCTTCACGATCATTCTCCAGACGATTGACGGCTATGTTATCAAGCCCAAGCTCTTTGGAAATACACTCGGGGTTTCTTCGGTGTGGATTCTCGTCTGCATCATCGTCGGGGGAAGAATGTTCGGCGTTCCGGGAATCCTACTCGCAATTCCGTTTGCGGCGATTTCGGATTATGTCTACAACAACTATATTCTGGTGGTTCTGGAAAACCGGAAGAGCAAGAGAAGAGAAAAGGCACAGGAGCATGCCGATGCAAACGGGAATGGCTGTGAGAAGGCCAGGAAAGAAAATGCGGACATGGAAGATATGGAAGATATGGCAGATATGGCGAGAAAAGAAAGGGAGGAGGCTGTTGACGCAAAAGAATAAAAAACAGCACTGTCTTGATGGGAGACAGTGCTTCGAATAGATATCTGAGGTGGGTGATGAGTCCACCTCTCATTTGAGGAGGCGGGGCGTGTGATGATCACGTCCCATTTTGTTATGATGGGTATAAATTCCCAAAGGTCTGTTGCTGCACACAGCGTATTCGCAGTTCCTTCTTCGGTCCGATGATTCATCGGCCGTGATGTCCGTGGCGTTCCGGACATCACGATTTGAAAGGATTTTGTATGCAGTGCGGTTAGCGATTGCTAACTACAGTTAATAATATCTCACAATAAGTTAAAAATGTCAAACATTTTTTCGATGAATTTAATGTCCTGCATTTTAGGAAACATGAAAAGGCTTTCATTAACTGCTTCTGTTATCTGGATTTTCCGAACCGGAAGAATCCTTTTTTCTCATAGGGCTCCGTCCGGCAGCCTTTGTAGTGATAGCCGGTCTCGTCGATGCATTTCTTCAGCAGACTGCTGTCGATGTCGTCTTCCGTTATAAAGGAGGCGGTGTTTTTGGTATGCGAGGCAGAAACCTTCTTTGCATTGGGAAACGTCTTGCGAATGACGTCACAGATGTGTGCTTCACACATGCCGCAGCTCATGCCCTCAATGGATGCTGTTGTCTTGAACATATGTCTTCCTTTCTCTCTGATTGCATAGAGTTATATGAATCTAACATATATTACAGCATTTAAACAGAAGCAGTCAAGTGCAACAGGACTGTAAAATCCTTGCCACTAAGATATCCTGTGAACAGCAAGCTACTTCAAAGCCGCTTTCAGGCATTCGTTGTACTTGGACATCGCCTTAAAGGTTTCGTCGCTGATATCGTGCTCAACCTTACACGCGTCGGCCCTGGCTGTCTCGGGGGAGACGCCGATGGCTGTGAAGAAGTCTGTGAGCATCTTGTGGCGGCTGTAAACGCGGTCCGCTATCTCCATCCCGCTGTCGGTCAGGGTGATGAATCCGGAGTGGTCCATGGTGATAAAGCCGTTTTCACGGAGACGCTTGGTCGCGTAACTGACACTGGGCTTGGTTACGCCGAGATGCTCGGCGATGTCAATGGAGCGGATGTAGCCGTGCTGTTCCTTCATCATAAGCATGGCTTCAAGGTAATCTTCCGCGGATTTCTGTATGGTCATTATGATTCACCTGCTTTCTCGTTCCCTGTGACATGAGAACGTATCAGATCTAAAACAACGATAGTGCTTACCGAAAACCTTACGCGAATCAAAATCGTGGTTGACATGTTCAGAGTATCATGATTTCGGTTAAAATACAACAAATATTTTAATATTTGTTAGATAAGCCAAATTAAAGTTTACGAGACATAAAGTTTTTGAATTGCACAAAACCTAAAAGACGAGGAACAAATGCACAAAATCTAAAGGGTGAGGAACAAATGCACAAAATTTAAAAGAAACAAATTTCATATCGATGAAGCTTCTGTAAGCTAAGCTGTTTGGGAAGGAGCGCACTATTGAGAAGGAGTGCACTATTCTGATGCGTAACAAATGATACAGAAACGGACATGGGTTTGTGATATATTATGGCTGTATTTAAAGAGGGACAGTATCACTTCGGGCAGGATGAGTCAGTCTGCCGGAGATGAGAACGGAGGTATTGCGATGGCGGTAATGATGGGATGCCAGGGAAGAGATAAGACTCCGACGATCACAGAGAAAAGATGTCCGAGATGCGGGCACCTGATCGAGATGTTTTCCACCGATACAGAAGTAAAGTGTGAGAACTGTGGTTTTGTCGTTTACAATGATGCGCTGAGCTGCGTGCAGTGGTGCGCGTACGCGAAGCAGTGTGTCGGCGAGGAAGCGTATGAGCAGCTTATGGCCGTCGCGGCAAAACAGAAGGAGAGAAGAGCTGCCGAGGCAGAGGCAAAAAAGGCCGGGATGGCGGAGGAAGATAAATGATTCGGAAAATTGTACATATAGATGAAGAAAAATGTAACGGCTGCGGTCTCTGTGCAGAGGCGTGCCATGAGGGCGCGATCGAGATGGTAAACGGCAAGGCGCACCTGATCAGCGACAGCTATTGTGACGGATTCGGAGACTGTCTTCCGGAATGCCCGGCAGGAGCGATTACCATAACAGAGAGGGAAGCGGAAGAGTACGACAAGAAGGCAGTAGAGGAGAGGATGAAAATGAGACAGGAGGAAACAGAGTTCCACGGGTGCCCGGGAAGCCGGCTTCGGATGATGAACCGTGATCAGGACGCAGAGGAAAGAGCAGAGAGAAGGGAGGGACTGCATTCCGGCAATGCGGGCAATGAGACAAATGAAAGCTGCTGCGCGACGGAGGCTGTCAGCCGCCTTACGACATGGCCGGTTCAGCTGCGGCTGGTTCCGGTGGCCGCGCCGTTTTTTGACGGAGCGAAGCTTCTGATCGCTGCCGACTGCACCGCATATGCGTATGCAAGATTTCATGAGGATTTTATCCGGAACCATGTCGTAGTCGTAGGGTGTCCGAAGCTTGATCCGCTGGATTACACAGACAAGCTTCAGGCGATTATCGAGCAGAACGACATCAAGAGTGTCACCATTGTGCGGATGGAGGTTCCGTGCTGCGGCGGACTGCAGCACGCGGCGGAGAATGCGCTGAAGAACAGCGGGAAATTCCTGCCGTGGAATGTGGTGACCATCGGTATTGACGGCAGAATCCTGGAGGATTAATCGTCGATCGTTTAGAATGTAATTGAAATCCCGGGCGAATGCAGATCGGTGTATCCGTCCGGGATTTTTTGTCAAAATTATGCATCTGTACGAAACGTTTTTTGTATTCATTTTCACCAATTTTTGGGTGAAAAAATTTTTTTATTGACAATTCGTCGGAA
>OMUU01000082.1 GCA_900314295.1 uncultured Lachnospiraceae bacterium
ATATATATTAATATTAATAAACATTTATGCTTTTATTTCCAGCATATCTCTTATATAATATCAGTATATATTGTTGTTCTTTTTCGTCTTTTCATCGTTATTTACTGTCATCATTAAAATCATGAGGAGTCTATTATGAAAAAGGTCATTTATGTCAAATACATCCTGCACTTCCTGACAGTTCTCTTTGTGTTGCTCCTGTCTCTCCTCATCCTGCACAATACGGCATTTGCAGCAGCAATACCCGCAGATCTAAAAGAATCATCAGCGGCTATACAAAAAATGGCTGAGGAATGCTATCAAACGGAGCATTCCAAAAAGCCCGACCGGATCACAATCGATTATGACAACGCCTATGGAATTTACGTTGATGTGGATCTTTTCAACGGAAGCAGTAAGTCGTTCCGTGAAGTCATGGATTTATGCGAGAAGGCTCCCATGTGCTATATCGTACCGATTCAGGTGGATGATCAGGCAGCCATTGTTGAAGTCAGCAAAGGGCTTCCCCTGAACACTTCAACCTCGAGTCTTCTTACAGATGAGGAAAAGGAAGAAATCAAGCGCAATGAAGGAAAATGGATACCCGCAAGCCTTACCTTTGAATCCAATTTGAAAAGCACAGAACAGCAGGTTACTGAGCTTCTGGAAAAAAACGGGCTTTCTTCCGCAACAGACCATTGCCTGATAGGCGGAGTTCCCGGAATTCATGATTTGATTCTCGTTGCAGACACCCGGAACGGCTGCGTCTATATTCCATTTGACAAGAGCATCTCGGCCGCCTATGAATCCGGCGCTAACGCAAAGGCTTTTTCGAGCGGACCAAATACCGCCATTTCCTCTGGAAGTCAAAATCCGTTACTTTCTGAAACAGAGTTAAAAGAGGGCCAGGCATATTCCTATCAGAACTCTCAACAAGTCGCACAGGTAAACCGCCAGTATGAGCAGGCCGACGACATCGTTTCCGGAGATGCAACAGCCGTCGACCACCCATTCGGATACCGTGTCATGATCGGAATCGGGATCGGAGTCATAATTGCAATCGCAGTAGTACTGATCGGAATCCGCTTTAAAAAACGTCATACCAATTAACTTATCTCTGCGATTCGCAATCTGACAGAGCAAGATCGTCGCTCTCTAAAACAGCGAGATAAAACATGCTGCGCGAGTTTTATCTCGCTATCGCGACGCTCGCCACACACGAATGCTTCGCATTCGGCTGCGGCTCACTGTTCGCGTAAATCAGGCCCGGCAGCAAGCTGCCGGGCCCTTCCAAACCATTATTCTTTAAATGTCACTGCTCTCGCGCCGCCGGAATAGCAGCGTGATCACCGCTCTCAGTATCCCTTCACATCAAAATAGTATTCATGCTCTTCCACCGGGATATTTTCCCGCTTCACATGCTCGATATGGATCCACGTTCCCTTGCTGATATTGTATACAAGGCGATAGAGCTGCTCCTTCGTCCCCTGGGCTTCCATGACAACGGAACCATCCCACTCGTTTTCCACCCAGCCGGTTACACCGAGCTCCTGTGCCGCGTATTTTGCACGGTAACGAAAGCCAACGCCCTGCACATCGCCGGTAAAGGTCATTCTCTGACGAATGATTTGCGCACCGTTCATGTCCATTCCTTCACCGTCCTTTACGCCTTCGCCTTCCCCGCAGCCTTCAGATCCTTTTCCTTGATTGCCTTTGCGTCTTTGCCGCCCTTTTCCTTGCCGCCTTTATCCTTGCTTTTCTTCAGCTTCTTCTTCTTGGAATTCACAACTTCCGGAAGCCTGTATTTGTCCTGGAAAATGTCGAATTCGTCGACAAACTCGGATTCGCCTCCGTATTTCACCTCATTCAGATAACCGTGTGTCTCAAAGCTGGAATTCTTGGTCTGGATGATGCAAACGCCGACATTGGAACAATGATCAGAGACCCTCTCACAGTTCGTAATATAGTCAGTCAGGATAATCCCCAGCTCTACCCTGCACTCGCCGGTCCGCAGACGGTCGATGTGCCGGTTCTTGATCTCCTTGGTCAGATCATCTATGACCTCTTCCAATGGCTCGATCAGCTTTGCCTTCTCCTGATCATCCTTTTCAAAGGCATCCAGCGTAAGATCAAGAATCTCATTCAGCGCCTCTGTAAGCACCGCAAGCTCTGACCGGGCATGATCGGAGAACTGCAGCTTCTGCTCATGCATCTGCGTCGCCAGCTTCGTCATATTGATCGCGTGATCCCCGATACGTTCAAAGTCATTGATGCTGTGAAGCATCTCATTGATCTGATCGCTGTCTGACTCAGTCATATCCTTCGCGGAAAGGCGCACCAGATAGGTATCCAGCTCATCCTCCAGATAATCGAGCTCCTGCTCCATCTTGATAATCCGCTCGATCTCATCCTGATCAAAATGCTCGAACATCTTCAGAGCATTTGTAAAGGACTCTCTGGCAAGCCTTGCCATATCAATGGTCTTCTCCCGGCACTGACCGACCGCAAGACCCGGGGACAGAAGAAGTCTCTCGTCCAGAAGTGTTGATTTCTTCATGTCGAGCTCGTCATTTTCATCCACCTTGACCATTCTCTCCACAAACTTTACCAGCTTCTTCGAGAACGGCAGAAGAATCACGATCGTGCCGACATTAAAGATGGAGTGGAAGACCGCAATCTGGAACGAATTGATCACATGTCCGAATAACGGAAGTCTCACAATATATCGAAGCACGATGTACAAGACAAGCCAAATAATGGTTCCGAGAATCTTGATCAGGACATGAAGCGCCGGAACACGCTTTGCTTTTTTGCTGACGCCGATACTGGACAGAATTGCCGTCACACAGGTACCGATATTCGCTCCCATGACAATCGGAATCGCCATTCCAAAGCTGATTTTTCCGGTCAGCGAAAGTGCCTGAAGCACACCGATCGAGGCGGCGGATGCCTGAATAACACCCGTAAATGCCGTGCCGATCAATACGCCGATGATCGGATTGTCAAAAGCAATCAGAAGGTTCTGGAACTGCGGCATCTCCGCCAGAGGCGCCACCGAATCCGACATTAAGGTCATTCCATACATCAGAACCGCAAATCCGCAGAAGATTGTTCCGATGTCCTTTTTCTTCTGCTCCTTGCATCCCATGATCATAAATACGCCGATGATTGCAACAATCGGAGCGAAATTCTGCGGTTTCAACATCGAAACAAAAATATTGTCCGAAGAAATGCCGTTCAGGGAAAGGATCCATGCCGTGAGCGTGGTTCCGATGTCCGATCCCATGATGACGTTAACCGTGGATGCGAACTCCATGATTCCGGAATTCACCAGTCCGACAAGCATGACAGTAAGAGCCGAAGACGACTGAATCGCAATCGTGATGATCGCACCCAGCGCAAGGCTCTCCAAAGGGTTCGCAGTGAGCTTCTTCAGGATTCCCTCCAAACGGCCACCTGCCATTTTCTCCAGATAATTTGACATGACATTCATGCCAAAAAGGAAAAAAGCCAACCCACCAACAAGCGCGAACAGATTATATATTGACATCAATTCTCCTCCTGTACCAAAAGCCCCTTTGCCCCGGTACACCATCTGTATCCGATAGTCCTGCAGACCTCACGCACTCATCCATCCGTTCATTTTCTCGCAGCGTGCGGCCGATATGACAATTTGAAAAATCTGCCATGCCATATCTGATGCGTCTCCGACTATCTTTTTATTTACACTACCTTAACGATTGTAGCATAACATTATCCTTAGCTTAAGCCAAATTTTATATTTTCGGAGATATTTTTTTCCACATAATTCACAAAGATTTTTACCATCCGGACTGCCCGCTGCCGTTTCTGATGGCACTTTCAACATCACTTGTACCATCTTTTACCAGCGAGAGAAAACACGCTGCGTGAGTTTTATCTTACTATCGCGGCGCTCGCGTAAAAAAGAGGATGTCACACCATCAAATGCGACACTCCTCAATTATAAAAACGTTTATTATCCGGTTTCTGAATTTATGCAAATATCGTCAGGTTTGTCACTGGAGAAGCACACATCGTCAGGTACATACCGTTAGTGAATCGCGAAAACGTGCCGGAGAATGTTTGCAACGGTCTCAGTCGCCCTGCTCCGTCGACAGAAGTATGCGGTCGTTGTTGAAGTTCTTCCCGGTTCCCTGCGCAAACTTCTCCAGAAGATCCTCTACCGTCATTCCATCCCGCTCTTTGCCTTTTACATCAAACACGATCCGCCCGTCGCTCATCATCAGCGTCCGGTTTCCGAGCTCCAGCGCCTGATTCATGTTGTGCGTGACCATCAGGCAGGTAATGTTCCGCTCCGCGACAATTTTCCGTGTAAGATCCAGTACCTTTGCCGCCGTAGACGGATCCAGTGCCGCCGTGTGCTCATCCAGAAGCAGAATCCTCGGTGTGACCATCGTCGCCATCAGAAGAGTCAGAGCCTGTCTCTGACCGCCGGAGAGCAGCCCGACGGGATTCTTCATCCGGTCCTCCATCCCCATGCCGAGGAGAGCCAGCTGTTCCCGGAAAAATTCCTTCTCTTTTTTGCTGATTCTGCTGAAAATCGCATGCTGTTTCTTCGAAGCTCTCAGATAGGCAATCGCCAGATTCTCCTCGATCGTCATATGCGGTGCGGTTCCCATGAGCGGATCCTGAAAAAGTCTTCCTATATATACACTTCTCCTGTACTCCGGCACGAAGGTGATATTTTTGCCGTCAAGGATGATGCTGCCGCGGTCCGGGTAAAAGCTTCCCGCGATCGCATTGAACATCGTCGATTTTCCGGCGCCGTTCGACCCGACAATCGTTGCAAAATCGCCGTCCTCGAGCACCAGGTTTACACCGGTCAGCGCCTTCTTCTCATTGACGGTTCCCGCATTGAACGTTTTTCTCACATTCTTCAGCTGCAGCATTACCGGTCACCTCCCTCTGTCTCATCCTCCATACTCATCCTCATCGAGGCGCGCTTCTGTGCGTGCAGCGCAATGAGCTTTCGGATCTGCGGAGCTGTGAGCGCCACCGCGACAATCAGCGCTGACACCAGCTTGAATGCCTCTGTCGGAATCTTCAAGCGCAGCGCGACAGACATAACGAAACGATACAGGACAGAGCCGATGATCACACCGATGATCCGCATCAGCATGCCGCGGTTCTTGAAAAACATCTCTCCGATGATCAGCGAAGCGAGCGCGACCGTGACCATTCCCGTTCCAAGATTGATATCGCTGTTCCCGTTATACTGTCCGATCAGACACCCCGCCATTCCCGTCAGCGAGTTCGCTACACAGAGACCAACGATCGTCGTAAACGCCGGGTTAATCGAAGAGGCCCGAACCATGGCCGGACTGTCTCCGGTCGCCCGGATGGAAAGGCCGAGCCTTGTCCCCAGAAACCAGTAGATCGCCAATACAATCACGGCAAGAATAATCACCAGCAGAACAAGCGGACTCCAGCTTTTCCACGCCTTCGACGGGTTCAGTGATTTGAACAGGTCAAAAACGGTCGAAGATCCGAACAGCGAGAGGTTGGATGAAAACCCCATAACTGCCAGGTTGACGGTATACAGACCGGTATTCACGATGATGCCGGCCAGAATGCTCTGCACCCCAAACTTTGTCTGTAAAATCGCAGTGATAAATCCGGAGCAGACCCCCGCCGCCATTGCCGCAAAAATGGCGAGCACCGGATGCCCCGCGATCGTAACCACCGCTCCGACCGCACAGCCGAGCGTATAACAGCCGTCTGTTGAAAGATCACAGATGTCCAGAATACTGAAGCTGATAAACAGAGACAGTGCGACCAGCGCATAGATCATCCCCAGTTCCAGCGCCGTCTGGACAATTCCCATCGTAAGAAAACCTGACACGTTCAAACCCTCCCGAAATTCATTTAAAGCCGTTAAAGAGCTGGCGCAGCGCCGTGCGTCAGCTCTATTCTATCACGCAAAATACGTTTTCATCAATTCTCAAACTCTTTTGCAGTCGCTGTCTCCTCGACGCTTGTGCAATACGGCTTGAACGCCGCTTTTACCTTGTCCAGATCATACCCCAGCGTCTTGCATACATCCGTGTTGATGGTCGCGATACCGTTGTCAAAGGTCTGAACCGGAGTCTTGGCCGGATCCGCTCCATTCACCAGAATATCCACAACCATATCCGCAGTAGCCGTTCCCAGATTTGCGTAATCCACGCCGTATCCGACAAACGCTCCGTTCAGGGCGAAGGAATCCGCGCCGCAGTACTGCGGGATGCCGGCATCTGCAAGCTTCTGATAAATTGCGAGCTCAGCGGTCATAACGGTGTTGTCAGTCGGAGTGAAGATTGCATCGACTCCCTCGGCGATCAACGCATTCGCCGCATCTGTGATTCCCGTAGTATCTGTTCCGGTCTTCTCGATATACTTGATTCCTTTCTTGTCCAGGAATGCCTTCGCGTCTGCGATCGGCTGCTTGGAGGAATCCTCACTGTTGGAATACAGAAGGCCCACATAGGAGAGGTCCGGATTCTGCGCGAGCATAAGATTCATCACCGCCTCCGTGTTAAGCGCATCAGAGGTTCCGGTAATGTTCGATCCGGGTGCATCCATGCTTGCAACAAGGTTTGCACCAACCGGATCCGAGCTTGCCGCGAAGACAACCGGGATCGGATCATCCTTTGTAGCCGTCTGCATGATCTGCGCCGTCGGCGTCGCGATCGGAACAATGATATCTACCTGGTCCGCAATCAGCTCAGATGCGATCTGCTGCAGCACGGTACCATCCGCCTGTCCGTTATAGGTGTAGTCCGCATAATCAAAGGTGACACCAAGCTCCTTGCCCTTTGCGTCCAGCTCGGATTCAATATTGGATTCGATCTGATTCAGCGAAGCATCATCTACATACTGGACAATGCCCACCTTGAACGTCTTACCGGATGATGCTGCTGCGGAACTTCCGGACACCGATGTTCCGGTCACAGACGCCGTTGCCGATTCGGAAGATGTCCCGGCCGCTGACGCGGAAGAAGCAGAGGAACCTGCCGCCGACGTCCCCGATGCTGTGCTGTTGCTGCCGCATGCCGCAAGAGAAAATGTCATGATGCCGGCTGCCGCCACTGCTGCGATTTTTCTGAATGCTGGATTTTTCATAGTTTTGTTCTCCTCTCTGACTTGTTCATTCCTTCTGCTGAAAACGAATGTGACTTTCATGCCGGAATTGTTTGAACGGAGGGGGATGGTATCCATATACCTGTCTGCGTTTTCGAAGAGCTATTTGGGGCTCTCTCGCGCGCTTCGCGTGCGTCGAGCCTGTCTGCGTTTTCGAAGAGCTCTCCTCACTTTTTATTGTATAAGCTGCGGATTGCTCCGTGCTCCGCACTCCCGCAATCCTACAAGTATTCGCACTTTCGTTCCGCTTACGCGTCACTCCGTGCTCATACTTGTTGCCTTCGAAATCGCCTTCAGGCTCTCTCGCGCGCTTCGCGTGCGTCGAGCCTGTCTGCGTTTTCGAAGAGCTTATACAATAAAAATAGCTCCTGCCCCGTATTTGGGACAAGAGCTTTAAATTCTCCTGCGATACCACCCAGATTAGTAATCCGGAACTGCCGGACGGGATTCCGTTCCCGAAGGCTTCTTCTTCCGATCACTCTCTCATTCCACACACCTGCATGTGCTCCCGATTGATAACGGATGGGTTCCCGTCGGTTCCTACCTGACATCTTGATGCCTCTCAGACCGCCCTCAGAAGTCCATTCACCCTGCGCCCACGACTGCAATCCCACCATCTGCAGCTCTCTTGTACGCTTCCTGCAAAGCTACTACTCTTCCTCAATGGTTTGAATCGATTATATGCATGCTCAGAAAATTTGTCAAGGCTTTTTCAATCATACAGCCTTCTCAAATAGACGATGATTCCGATCATATCCGCAACGGTTACCACTATGGAGATGATCCCCATGATCGGACTTTCGATCAGCGCCATAAATACCTCCGCGGCGGAGAGAATGATCAGGAATACGCCGACCGCTCTCTGATAACGCAGCTGATTCTCCGGACTCAGCTTTTTCTTCTCCCGATACTTTCCGCTGAACGCATCCAGAATTCCCTGCCCTTTTCCCGCAAAGAATACAATCGCAAGCAGGAAAAGAATTCCCGCAAGAAACCAGTCAAATGTACTATTAAACATGATCAACCTCCCTGTCCCGGCCACCGGATCGCACTCCGCCTCGCCGTTTCATTACTTGCCCTGCCCGTTACTTCTCCGACTCCCGCATCATAAGCACGGCATTTTCCGTCGGAGACGTATAATAATTTCTGCGGATTCCCGTTCGTCGAAATCCGGCATTCTCATAGAGCCGTATCGCGGGCGCATTGCTCTCCCGCACCTCCAGAAAAATCTTCCGGATGCCGCGCAGCTCCGCGGCCCGTATCAGGTCGAGAACCAGCCTTCTGCCGATATGGCGATTCCGGTATCTCCGGTCCACCGATACGTTCGTGATATCACCCTCGTCCGGTATCCCGTATTCCCCGATGTATCCGACGACGTGCCCGTCCTCAACAGCCACAAAAAAATCCGCATCCTCTCTGTCGAGAAATCCCTGATAATCTTCCGCGGTCCACGGTCTCGAGAAATTCTCCTTCTCGATTCTCTCCACCTCCGGAAGATCTGGCGATACCATTCTGCGAATCTCAGTCGTCCCGGAATGAGAATGTGCTGCCACATCCTTACACTCGCAGCCTGCGCTGCTTATTTTTTCAATTTCTTCCACCCGGTCCGTCAAGATTAATGATCTCTCCTTTTTAATGATCTTCCTTTCTCGATGGCTTCTCTTTGACACTGCATGCCATCCATCAGGAATAATCCTTCGGTTTCAGCTTTTCAGAATTTTTCTCGATCTCCTGTACCGGAACGCCCTTTGCCGCCTGTTCCCTCTCCGCCTGCGAAGCACGGAGGTATTCCGGCTTATGCTCATCTGCCGTAACCGTCATTCCCTTGGAAAAATAAATCTCGCCGAGAGCCCCGACGGCCCCGGCCCTCTGCCGGTTCATATGTGCAGGCGCCACCGTAAAGGGAACCTCCAGCAGATCATGAATCCGGTCCAGGTACGGTCTGACCCCGTCGCCGAGCAGGATCACCGGTTCTCCCAGGTGGTTCAGCTCCGCCATCAGATCCTCCACCGCCTCGGCACACTGTGCCTTCACAGCGGTGAGCTCATGATTCACAAACCGGTATATCCCCGTATACACCTGGGCACGCCGCGCATCCATCATCGGTACAACCAGGCCCTCTGCATCATAGAGATTATATGCCAGTGCATCGACTGTAGGGACCTCAATCAGCGGTTTTTCAAGCGCGAGACCCAGCCCCTTGGCCGTTGCCGATCCGATTCTGAGTCCTGTGAAGGAACCGGGTCCCTTCGAAACAGCAATCGCATCAATGCTGTTCAGATCCAGATCGATCATCTGCACAATCGCGTCCAGCATCGGCAGCAACGTCTGCGAATGTGTCTTTTTGTAATTCACCGTGTACTCGGCGAGCAGCGTATCGTCCTCGAGAAGAGCAACGGACGCCACCAGCCCCGAGCTGTCAATGGCCAGTATCTTCAATCGTAATCCTCCGATAATCGAACCCCTTATCGGGATCTTTTTCTATTGTCACATGAATCGCGCCTTCCGGTATGATATCGCGGACCATGTCCGCCCACTCGATCAGGCAGACACCCCCGCCGTAGAAGTAGTCGTCATATCCGACCTCCTCCATCTCTTCCGGTTCTTCAATCCTGTAGACATCAAAATGATAAAACGGCATTCTCCCGCTTCGATATTCCTGCACGATTGTAAATGTAGGGCTGCTCACCGGCTCTGTCACACCGAGCCCCTCTGCCAGTCCCTTCGCGAATACGGTTTTCCCGGTCCCGAGATCCCCGTCCAGTGTATAAATCGTCCCCGGAACCGCCTTCTCCCCGAGTTTCCGGGCAAACGAGCGGGTTTCCTCCGGGCTTCTAGTCTCAATTACCATCCGCCTCAAGTTCCTCCGGTTTTCCTGTCATATGCCGCACAAGCGGCTTTTATTTTACCACATTTTCCTTTATAATAACATACGTTCCATTTCTGAAAAAACAAGGAGAAAAAATATGTCTAATCCAATCGTAACCATTACCATGGAAAACGGCGATGTCATGAAGGCGGAGCTCTACCCGGAAACCGCCCCGAACACCGTCAACAACTTCATCAGCCTCGTCCGCAAGGGATTCTATGACGGACTCGGATTTCACCGCATCATCTCCGGTTTCATGATCCAGGGCGGAGATCCTGCCGGCAACGGAACCGGCGGTCCCGGCTACTCCATCCGCGGCGAATTCTCCGGCAACGGTTTCCGGAATGATCTCTCCCATGAACCGGGCGTGCTCTCTATGGCACGTGCCATGGATCCGGATTCCGCCGGCAGCCAGTTCTTCATCATGCACAAATCCGCAGACTATCTGGACGGCCAGTACGCCGCCTTCGGCAGGATCATCGAGGGCATGGACATTGTGAACAAAATCGCCGAGGTGCCCACTGACTGGAGCGACCGCCCCACAGAGCCTCAGGTTATTAAATCCATGACCGTTGACACCCTCGGCGTCGATTATCCGGAACCGGAGACCCTATAAATCGATTCCGTCTCTTTCTTAAGGATGCACGCAGCCTGGCGCACTCCGAATCTGACTCGCTCGGCAAATGTTTCTCAGCGTCATTCCTGCCGCTCCGGTTCTAGGATGAATTTCCCCCCGGCCACGCCAAACCAGGCGCGGCCGGCTTTTCGGATCTCGGTTCTTCCGGCCGTTGCCTCTGTCATCTGCTTCGTGAACCGCGCCTCCTCAGAGGCCGGTACAACGACACGGATCCGGACCACATCCGAAAAATCAGACTCCACCGTATGAATCTCCTCCCGCCCGAGCAGATACTGTATTTTTCCCGCGTCTGTATATGCGGCGATGATATCCAGAAGCACCCCGTTCACCTTCTCAATCAGGACACTCTTTTCGATTCCGTCTCGAGAAGCCTGGGTATATGCTCTCACCAGTCCTCCCGTACCCAGCAGCACGCCTCCGAAATACCTCGTCACCACAATGCAGGTATCCGTCAGGCCGACTCCTGTCAGAACGTCCAGGATCGGCCGTCCCGCCGTACCCGACGGTTCTCCGTCATCGGATGCCTTCACATTCGCGCCGTCCTTTCCCAGAACCCAGGCGTAGCAGTTATGCCTGGCATCCCAGTACTTCTTCTTCATCTCCTCCACGAAAGCCGCCGCCTCTTCCAAACCGGATACATGACGAACCGTAGCGATGAAGACCGATTTCTTCTCCTCATACCTGCCCTCTCCGTTCTGGTACACGGTACGGTACCGCTCCGGAAGCCTCGTTTCTACCATTTTTTTATCTGATTTACTGTCTGTTTTTTTCTCTTTTCCTTTTCCCATGAGTCCATACTACCATAATTTCTTCTTTATTTCATTCTGTTATTTTGCTATAATTATCAGATTAAGGCACCATCATTTATTTTCAACCGGGATATATGTATCCGGTCCGGATATTTCCGGAGCCGGCGGAAAACAGGTTTTCAACTGTCTTTCGGCCGGAAAAGGACATGCCCGGAAGGAGGATCATTCATGGATTTTGGCAAACACGGTGTTCAGCAGGAACGCGAACGCCTGGATTCGGCAGCTCCGAAGGTGACAAACCGTATCAGCGTATCTGTTCTGCGTGTCATCATTTATTTATTAATCGCCGTTGCTACATTTGGCATCTGTCTCGGCATCGGCGCCTATCGCGGGATCATCGCAGACGCGCCGGAGATCACGGACTCCAATATTACGCCTCTCGGCTATGCTTCCTTTGTATACGACAGCAACGGAACCCAGATTCAGAAGCTGAGCTCCGCAGAGGGCAATCGTGTCTCCATCTCCATCGACGAGATTCCGAAGAATATGCAGCACGCCATCGTCGCCATCGAGGATTCCCGTTTCTATCAGCACAACGGCGTGGATCCACACGGTATGCTCCGCGCCGTAATGGTCATGCTGAGCTCGAATTTTTCCGAATCCGAAGGCGCGAGTACCATCACGCAGCAGCTTCTGAAGAACAACGTCTTCACCGACTGGATGAACGAGTCCAGGATGGGCACAATCAAACGTAAAATTCAGGAACAATATCTCGCGGTACAGCTCGAGTCCTCTCTACGAAAGGCCGGGGAAGACCCCAAGTCAGTCATTCTCGAGAACTATCTGAATACCGTAAACTTCGGAAACAATGCCTACGGCATACAGACTGCCTCCCAGACCTACTTCGGCAAGGATGCGAAGAATCTGACGCTTTCCGAATGCGCCGTCCTTGCTGCCATTCCCCAGAATCCGAGTCAGTTCAACCCCATCCTTTATCCGGAAGAAAATGCAAGCCGGATGAAGACCGTTCTCGAGTACATGCTCCAGCAGGGCTACATTACAGAGGACGACTACAAGAGTGCCCTCTCCGACAACGTGTATGAACGGATTCAGGAGAACCAGAACAATCAGGTGACACAGGAATCCACGGTATATTCTTATTTTGTCGACGAGCTGATCAACCAGGTCAAGGATGATCTGATGACCCAGAAGGGTTATACGGAGGCTCAGGCTAATAACCTGATCTACAGCGGCGGGCTCCACATGTATTCGACTGAGGATTCCAATATTCAGTCGATCATGGACAGTGAATTTTCCGATGAGTCCATTTTCCCCGCAGACTCTCAGGTCAGTCTGGACTGGGCACTGACCGTCGACAAGGCCGACGGAAGCAGAGAGAACTACAGCGTCGAGATGCTGGTACAGTACTTCAAGCAGCAGGGAAACGCTGACTTCGACCAGTACTTCAGCTCCTCGGAAGAGGCGCAAAGCTATATCGACCAGTACAAGGCCGCTGTCGTCGGAAACGGCGATACGATTGTCGCGGAGCGGACCGCATTTGTTCCGGAACCCCAGGCATGCATGACTGTTATAGACCAGTCAACCGGATACGTCGTCGGAATTGTCGGCGGACGCGGCGAGAAGACCGCAAGCCTTACTCTGAACCGCGCGACCGACTCTCTGCGTCAGCCTGGTTCCACCTTCAAGATTCCTTCTACCTACGGTCCTCTCCTCGACAAGGGAAAAATAACGCTTTCTTCCCGAGAGACAGATGATGCCGCATACTACACAACCGGTCAGGTCGTTAACAATGCGGATAACACCCACCACGGCACGATGACCGTGCGGAACGCGATCCAGACCTCCAACAACGTCATCGCATTCAAGCTCATGCAGGAGCTTACCCCTGAGGTTGGTCTCTCTTACCTGAAAAAGCTGGGATTCACAACCTTGGACAGCAGCGCCGATGATTCCCCCGGACTTGCTCTGGGCGGCATCACAAACGGAGTCAGCGATCTTGAACTGACTGCTGCGTATGCGGCTATCGCCAACGGCGGAACCTATAACCGTCCGGTATTCTACACGAAAGTTACAGACCACAATGGCAAGACCATCCTCGAGAACAAAGAGCTTACCCGCCGTGTCTTTAAGGAAAGCACTGCCTACCTTCTGACAAACGCGATGCAGAGCGTCGTTCAGTCCGGAACCGGCACCCCTTATCAGCTTGTCTCCGGCATGCCGGTCGCAGGAAAAACAGGAACCACCGATTCCTATGTGGACCTTCAGTTTGTAGGTTATACGCCATACTATACCGCAGGCATCTGGACCGGATATGACACCAATGTAGAGCTCCCCGAGGCAGACCGGACCTACATCTCCACGCTGTGGACCAACGTCATGAACCGGATACATGAATCCTTGCCGATCAAGGAATTCTCGGTTCCCGATTCCGTAGAGCAGCTGACCGTGTGTGCGAACACAGGCCTTCTGCCGAACAGCTACTGTCCTACCGTAACCGACTACTTCGACGTTGCAAACGCACCGACGACCATCTGCACCTACGATGCGCCCACACCGACGCCGACCGCGGTGCCTACCGCTACTCCGACCGCCACTCCGACCGCAGCCGCCGATGATAAACCAGACACGGATCAGCAGACGGGCGACAATTCCGGAGAAAACGGAGAGAATGCAGCCAACGGAAACACTGAGGCCGGAGGAGACAACGCCTCCGGCAACACCGGAGAAGCAGGAACGCAACCGGCGCAATAACAGCGCAGATTTACACATAAGAAATCTCCGGTACACCATATACCTGCACGAAGAAGGGAGATGCCGTACAACATTCGTTGTACGGCATCTCCCTTCTTCTCTCTATATTCATCTGTGAGGCTCTGCCCGCAAACAGTCAGAGCCTCACAGATATCCGCGCAGGCAACACCCGCTGTCCCTGTTACGGATGAGTGCGTTTCCTGGCCAGATTCGCCTGCACACGCTTGTAAAGCTCCTGTGCCGCATTGTAACCCATCTTCTTCTGACGATGGTTAACAGCCGCCGTCTCAACGATAACAGCCAGGTTCCGTCCCGGACGGATCGGAAGCGAATGACATACGACCTTGTTGCCAAGAAATTCCGTATACTCCTCCTCAAGGCCAAGCCGGTCATATACCTTATCCTTGTTCCACTCCTCCAGCTTGATGACCAGATCAATCGTGTGGGTATTCTCAACACTCTCGACACCGAACAATGTCTTCACATCAATGATACCGATACCGCGCAGCTCGATGAAATGCCTGGTGATATCCGGCGACGTTCCGACAAGCGTGACATCATCGATCCGGCTGATCTGAACGACATCATCCGTGATCAGACGATGGCCTCGCTTGATCAGCTCCAGCGCGGCCTCGCTCTTTCCGATTCCGCTCTCGCCCATGATCAGGACGCCCTCGCCGTATACATCGACAAGCACGCCGTGAATCGAAATCGTCGGCGCAAGCTGGACATTCATCCAGCGGATGATCTCTGCGGTAAACGCGGATGTGGTTTTGTCCGTTCCGAAGACGGGAGTATTGTACCTCCGGCAGATCTCCAGAAGCTCCTCCCCCGGCTGCTCCGAGGTTGTGAAAATAATGCAGGGAACTCCCTTCGAGACAAATGCCTCAAAGGATTCCTTTCTCTTATCATACTCCATGCGGTTCAGATAGGAGAGCTCCACCACCCCGATGATCTGCACTCTCTCATTTGCGAAATGCTCAAAATATCCCGTCAGCTGAAGAGCCGGACGGTTGATTTCAGGAACGGTGATCTGTTTGTCCCCGAGATCCGTATCCGGAGTCAGGTTCTTCAGGTCCATCTCCTTTTCGAGCTTTTCCAGCGTGATATATTTAGATGTCATGCCGAATCCTCCCAAAAATACTGCAGGTATTCCTGCATCCGGGCTCCTTCACGCAAAACGACACCCGGCTGCAGCTTCGTTAAGAACAGTATACCACGCGTACACTTCCTTGTACGATTCTTTTCTGCTTATTCAACGATATTTTTTTCTTTCTTGTGAAAGAAATCATAGACGCTTCTCGCGGCCTTCTCATTCATCCCCGCGAGGCTTTTCAGCTCCTCGATGTCCGCGTTCCGGATCGCCTCGATGTCCGGGAAGGAGCGCATCAGCTCACGCCTCCGCTTCTCTCCGATATTCGGAATGTCGTCCAGAATCGAATGCACCTGCTCCTTGCTCCGGAGCATCCGATGGTATTCAATCGCAAACCGGTGCGTCTCGTCCTGAATCCGCGTGACCAGATGAAAGCCCTCCGAATCCGTGTCAATCGGAATCTCGACATTGTTGAAATAAATTCCTCTGGTCCGATGCTTATCATCCTTTACCATTCCCGCGACCGGTATCGTCAGGTTCAATTTTTCCAGGACGGAAAGAGCAATGTTCACCTGTCCTCGTCCTCCGTCCATCAGAAGAAGGTCCGGCAGCTTTTCAAATCCGCTGTCCGCCTGCACCCCTCTCCGGAATCTCCGGGTTAAGACCTCCTCCATACTGGCATAATCGTTCGGTCCCTCCACCGACTTGATCCGGAACTTCCGATAATCCGCCTTCTTCGGCTTGCCCTGCTCGTACACCACCATGGAGCCGACGCTCTGGTAACCGCTGATATTCGAGATGTCATAGGATTCGATGCGGTCCGGCGGCTCAATCCCGAGCCACTGACCGATCTCTCCAACCGCGCCGATGGTCTTCGCGACATCCTTCTTGATCCGCTCCCGGTCCTGTGTCAGAATGATCTGCGCATTCCGTTTCGCCAGATCCACCAGTTTTTCCTTTTTCCCCTTCTGGGGAACCAGGATCCGCACCTTTGTGCTGCCGGCATTTTTCTTCCCGGTCAGCCACTCCTCCAGAAGCTCTCTTTCCGCAATATCGTCCGACAGCATGATCTCGTGCGGGATAAACGGCGTTCCCGAATAAAACTGCTGAAGAAAGCTCTCCATGACCTCGCCGCGGCTCTCCTCATTCGCGATTTTCAGATAAAAATGATCCCGGCCGATCAGCTTGCCGTCCCGGACAAAAAATACCTGCGCGATCGCGTCTTCTCCGTCGGCGGCCAGCGCGATCACGTCCTGATCTTCACCGCTTCCGGAGGTGATCTTCTGCCTCTCGCTGACCTTCTTTACCGCGCCGATCAGATCCCGCAGGGAAGCCGCCTCCTCAAAATTCAGAGACTCTGACGCCTCCTGCATCCTCGTCTTCAGTTCCTGAAGCACGCCGTCCGTCTTCCCGTTCAGGAAGGCAATCGCATCGTTTACCTGCTTCCGGTATTCCTCCTCGGAGATCCAGCCCTGACACGGGGCCTTACACTGATGGATGTGATAGTAAAGACACGGCCGCTCTTTTCCCTGGTCCTCCGGAAGCTTTTTGCTGCAGTTCCGGAGGTGATAGAGCTTCCGGACCAGATCGATCGCTTCCTTCGCCGCGGTCGCGTCCGGATATGGTCCGAAATACTGTGACTTGTCCTTCTTCATCCGGTGAGAATACAGAATCCTCGGGAAATGTTCCTGGACAGTCACCTGGATAAAGGGATAGGCCTTGTCATCCATCAGCATGGTATTGTACTTCGGCCGGTATTCCTTGATCAGGTTGCACTCCAGCACGAGAGCTTCTACCTCCGAGTCCGTCACGATGTACTCGAAGCGAGTCACCTGCGGAACCATGCTGTAGATCTTCAGTCTCTTGTTTCTGCTGTTGGAAAAATACTGCCGCACGCGGTTTCTGAGCTTCACGGCCTTCCCGACGTACATGACCTCATCCTGAAGCCCGTGCATGATATAGACGCCGGGCTTCTGAGGAAGTTTCTTCAATTCCTCCTGAATATCAAATGCCATACATACTCCTGTCTCTTCTGAACCGTTCCCGAAAGCCATGCACAGACCGCCTTCCGACATTCCTCATCTGTTCTTCCGGCCTTTCTCTGTATCCTCTTCAGCAGGAGCTGCTGTTCACACATAACGAATACGGACAAGCCATCAGCCTTCCCCGCACACAGCCATCAGGCCTGACCGTTCTGCGTGCGTTCCCCGATGACCGTGTTCATGATCCGCATGAATTCCTTTCCGGTGATCGTTTCCTGAATAATCAGATACTCCGCAAGACGGTCGAGCACATCCCGGTTCTCGCCGAGCATCTGCTTTGCCTTCTCATAGGACGCCTTCAGCATCTTCATGATCTCATGGTCAATCTCCGTCGCGGTCTCGTCTCCGCAGTCCAGAACCGCTCTGCCATTCAGATATTTGCTCTCGGTTCTGGCAAGTCCCATCAGACCGAACTTATCGGACATGCCGTACTGCGTGATCATCGCGCGGCAGATCTGCGTCGCCTTCTCAATGTCGTTGGACGCTCCGGTCGTGACATCCCCGAAGACGATCTCTTCCGCCGCTCTTCCCGCCAGGAAGCCCGTCACCATGTCCTCCAGCTCCTTACGGGAATTCAGATACTTCTCTTCCTCCGGAACCTGCATGACATACCCCAGCGCTCCCATAGTGCGCGGAATGATGGTAATCTTCTGCACGGGCTCCGAATGCTTCTCCAGCGCATTCACAAGCGCGTGACCGACCTCATGGTATGCGACAATTCTCCGCTCCTCCTTGCTGAGAATGCGCTCCTTTTTCTCCTGTCCCACGAGGACAACCTCGACGGCTTCCTGCAGATCCTTCTGGGACACCGCCCGTCTTCCGTGCTTGACCGCCAGGATGGCGGCTTCATTTACCATATTGGCAAGATCAGATCCCACGGCTCCGGACGTTGCCAGCGCAATTTCCTGGAAATTCACCGTCTCATCGAGCATGACCTTCCTTGCGTGGACCTTCAGAATGTTCACGCGTCCCTTCAGATCCGGACGCTCCACGATGATTCTCCGGTCGAAGCGGCCCGGACGCAAAAGCGCCGGGTCCAGCACCTCCGGACGGTTCGTCGCGCCGAGCACCAGAAGCCCCGACGCGCTGTCGAATCCGTCCATCTCAGCCAGAAGCTGGTTCAGCGTCTGCTCCCGCTCGTCATTTCCGCCGCCGTAGCTGGAATCTCTGGTTTTTCCGATGGCATCAATCTCATCGATGAAAATAATGCAGGGCGCCTGTTTTTTTGCTTCCTCGAACAGATCCCGTACACGGGAGGCACCCACACCGACGAACATCTCCACAAATTCTGATCCGGAGAGGGAGAAAAACGGTACATGCGCCTCACCGGCGACTGCCTTCGCGAGCAGCGTCTTTCCGGTTCCCGGAGGTCCCACCAGAAGAGCGCCCTTCGGCAGCTTTGCGCCGATCTGCGTGTATTTCTGCGGATTATGCAGAAAATCCACCACCTCCTGCAGAGATTCCTTCGCCTCTTCCTCGCCTGCGACATCCGCAAAGGTCACCCCGGTCTCCTTCTGCACATAGGTCCGGGCCTTGCTCTTCCCGACGCCCATCATGCCGCCGCCTTTTCCCATATACCGAAGCACCAGATTCAGGCCGATCATCATGATCAGGATCGGAATCACGATCTGAAAAACCGCCGATAAAACCTGAGCGCGGACGCTGGAGGACTTCTTCTCGTAGGTGATGTCTTTCCCCTTAAGAAGCTCATTCAGGCTGTTCTCATCCCCTACCAGCGTTGCGCGGAAGCTGTACAGGGCAGAGCTCTCCCCGTCCTTGTCCTTCGGCGTGATCGTCAGCGTGCCGTTCTGCAGCACAACCTTCGATACCTCACCCTTCTCTACCATCTGCACGAATCTGTCGTAGGTAATCTCCTTCGATGCGGAGGATTCGAGGACGCCGCTGATCACGCTGAAGATAATCATGGTCAGCATGACCGCCGTCGCGATAATCCAGAGCGTGCGGTTATTCCGTCCCGGACCATTTCCCGAATCCTGTCCGTCGTTATCATTGAAATTAAATGGCATATTCCTTTATTCCTCCGATTGAACACACTGCTCCGCCTCCTGCCTTGCTGTCCATGAATCGGACCGCAGTCTTTCACCGTGTCAGGTGGAACGTACTCAGCCGCTTCCCGCCCTTTCCGTCCATGAACAGAATTAGGCATCCGTTTACTTCCCGGCGCGCACCCTGTCCATCAGATAGTCTTCCTGATCACTGTATTTCTCACAGAAGGCATCCGTCGCCGCTCTGGTAAATACAGCGAGCTCCTTCTCCGCGTCCATGACCTTCGGCGTCTCATAGGCCAGCCGGTATACCTCGCCGGCGATCTTGGAAATCAGAGTTTCATCCTTCATGTGCCCGAGACCGAGAATGATCGATCCGTAGTTCTTGTCCGTCTCGCAGAGATGGAAGTACAGCAGCGTCATATTGAACAGCTCCTCGTACAGCACCTCTTCGCCGATCTCCCCATACGCTCCGGCAAGCTCCATCTTCCAGTCCGAAAGCACGGACGCTTTCTCCTTCTCGATCTTTTTCCGTCCAAAAAATCCCTTCGAGGTCGTATGCACATAATAAAGGCTCATCCAGCCACGGATAAAATAGTCAACATCCTGCGAATTCAGCTTTCCGTAGCGTTCCTCCAGAAGCTTCGCCCGGAGCTCATTGTCCGGCGCGCTTCCCTCCTCGGAAATCGCCCGGTCCAGGATCTCCTTTCTCCTGCCGCGGTCAAGCTCACGCATATATCTCTCCACCCATTGCTTTCTCTCCATCTCGTCCTCCTAAGGTAAAAATAATCTGTGCTCTCTGTTCTTTGCTTTATGCCCTGTGCTCTTTACTCTGCCCTTGCCTGTCAGATACAGCAGCACAGCGGAATACCGCCGCCTCCGAGACAGGTGCAGCATGCCAGCGTACTGCAGACCGCCGCGGCGGTTCTGCCGCAGCTGCCGCCTCCCGGACTGTCAGTTCCCTCATAGCAGGGAGAACCTTCATACCCGTATCCCCGGCCCATGTCATTATACCAGGTTCCACCCGCCGAAAGCTGCTGATACAGCTGCCGGTACCGGTTGTTGTCCGGCTCCATATTGCACGCCGTCTGCGCATCATTCTGCGCGGCTACGTTGTTCCCGAGGCCGTAATTCGCTATGGCGTGCAGATAATACCACTCGGCACTTCGCTCCGAAATATTCTCCAGCACATTCATCGCCTCTGTGAAATGCCTCGTATTGATATAATTTGCAGCCGCCTGCATCTCCGGATTCTCATATGCCGAATCCGATCTCTGCCCATAGCCGCCGAATCCGCCGTATCCATACGAACCGGATCCTCCCGGGATCTTTCCAGAGCGCTCATCCATGATCTGCTTGTACGCCTCCTGGACCAGCTTGAACATCTCCTCCGCCTTATCCCTGTTCGGATTGTTAATGTTTGCATCCGGATGGTACTTGCGGCTCAGCTTTCGGTATGCTTTTTTTACTTCTTCATCGCTGGCATCCCTTGAGATACCCAGAACTTTATATGGATCCTGCATGTGGTTCCTCTTTCTGTCATTTTATGTAACCATTCAGTCCCGATCTCGAAAACCTGCGGTTCTCTCGATGCGAGAATTCCGGGACACATAATCATTTTATTATAAATTATCTTTTGCTTTCTGCAAAGCCCTTTGAGATTCGGCCATCCTTGCACGCTTTGCGCGGTATTTTACCCAGATGCCCGAATAAAGGATATTCCGCAGCAGATCCTCGTCCAGAAGAATCGGCAGCTTCTCAAAATATTTTGCGATTCCGGCCGCCTGCATCGTCAGAACATCTCCCGCCCGCATCTCGTAATCCGGCTCTCCGCAGATGGAAAGAAACGGATTGTAGCTGCTGTTCCTGCGGTCCTTCTCCAGATCATCCCAGGCATCCATCAGATAGATGAACTTCCCGACATAGAAACCAAGCTCTCCGAGATCGTCCGACCAGATATCCTGCCGATACCGGAAAATCTCTGCCATAAGCTTTCCCGTCAGGCCCGCCGCCGTATCCAGCAACCGGTCATTCTTCTCCTCAACCGCGTGCAGCTCCTTCACATAGCGAAGGATTGCCTTCGTCTGCCTCGGATATTTCCGGGACGTTTTCAGGTACGCCGGACGAAGCAGACGGTACGCCGCAAGGCTTGTCCCCTTCTTCTCATCAATCCAGTCATCCTCGAGGTTATGAAACACCAGCATCAGATTCATGTCGGCGGCATAAGCCGTATATTCATTCCGGATCACCCTGCGCTTCCTGGCCGGATGAAGAATACACCTCTCCTCTGTGATTTCCGAAGGCCCCTCGTACAGGGCATTCAACAGGATCGCAAGAAACGTCATATCATAGGTCAGTGTAGCCCGCGCGGCTTCACCGCACGAATCCTTGAGATCCCGACAGACGCCGCAGTAGAACTCACGGTAACGGTCCAGGTCCTTCCCCTTCAGCTCCTCCCGGTCAATCGTGATATATCCAAACATGTAGAAACCCTCTCTGTCACCCGATCATCAGGTGTTCTTGATAAACTGCGTGTGACACCTCGGACATGTAATCTGAATATGGCCCTTGCCCTTAGGCACCCGGACTCTCTGACCGCAGCTCGGGCAGCGGAAATACGCATGGTCCCTGTCCTTCACCGCGCGCATCCCTCCGGTAAAAAAAGACTTCACCCGGTTCCATCCGGAAAGAAATCTACGGTTCTCCTCCGCCCGTCTGCTGATATTCCTCGACATCATCCGGAAAAGAATCCAGACAAGCAGCAGACTTGTCACAATGCTCAGAACCGGGTTCGGAACAAAAGCAGCTACAAACAGCAGCCCGATCTCCACGTAAAGGAGCGCCCGCCCCAGCTGGTCCACCCCATACCGCCCGTACATCACACGGCTCAGCCAGTTTCGAAAACGATTCATCTCTTATTCAGCCCTCCCGACATCAGCGACTTACAATTACTTCACATACCTTGCTTACACCATATTCTTCCGGCATTTTCCAATGTCACTACTTTATCGCGTTTATCCTGCGATTGCAATTTTACAACCATAAAATTTTCCGAAATCCCCCGGATTCGTTACTGCTCACGCGCAACTAAAACGGCTAAGATTTTACAGTACCTTTGCCTGAGCATTACTGGCTGTTAAAAGTTTTA
>OMUU01000173.1 GCA_900314295.1 uncultured Lachnospiraceae bacterium
GAATGGCAACAGGACTGTAAAATCCTTGCCGTACATAGTTGTGAGTGAACAGTACCTGAGCCGCAGCCGAATGCGAATATAATATGGAAAAGGTAATGAATTCCTTCCGGTTCTGTGATAGTATGGATGGGAGTTTGTCCGGATGCAAGAAAAACGGAGGGGGAAAGTTTCATGGACAGGAAAATATATCTCGAAAAGGAATTCTCGGAACAGGGAGTCGATTGCTATACTCTGAAAGGAAAAGAGTACCGCAATCATTATTACATTGTCTCGGAGTCGGAGACCAGAAAGCTGATGAATACGCCGGAGATCGTCGGATATGAGGTATACCGCTGCATGCTGCCCGCGACATCTCAGATGATGTATTATTTCAAGGAAAACGGGAAGGTGTCCTGTGCGAATATTCTCTCGATTCTGCGCGGCGCTTTGAATTATCCGCTTGAGGAGGCATGCTACCGGGAACACGTCAGGATTCATGACATCAGCTTTTTGTCCAGTGAGCGCGTCTTTAATGAGGAGGAGCTCGCGGGGCTTAAGATCAAGTATTCAAAGCTGACCATGGTTCCGGACAGTACGCTTCTGATCGGGGACATCATCGCTTCGGGCGAGACATTGATTCACTGCCTGAAGTATGTGACCGATTTTTACCGGGCGAGTGGTGCGGCGCTCCGGAACATCATCCTTTTCACGATCGGAGGAACAAAGGCTGTCGATATTCTGGAGAATATGACGGAGGAATTCCGGACCTTCTGGCCGGAATTTGAGGGTTTCTACTGCGTCTTTTATGAAGGAATTTTCAGTACCTATCAGGATAAGGGCGTGTCCGGGATCAATATTCCTGATGTCGATTTCTTCTGGAAGGACGGGATCATCTCGCCGGAATTCCGAAGGGTGACGCTTTCAATGCGGGATCCGCTGTTTGAAAAATGTATCATCTACGATGGAGGAGCCCGTCGGTATGAGGTCCATGAACATGTGGATGAAGTGCTCGGGTTCTGGAGGGATATCCGGGATCGGGCAGACGTGATTTCCATGAAGGATTTGCTGGATGAGAAGCTTGGACATGAAACGCCGATCACCTATGAGGACTGGGTTTGGGACTGTCATTACGGGCATCTGAATCCGAGCAAGACCAGGTGGCTTTATGAGCAGGAGCTCGGTTTTATTGAGAGCTTGAAGAAGGCGGATCTCAGGGAAATCGCGGAGGAGAGAATCCGGGAATTCACCGATGCGCTGAAAAAGTATATCATTTGAGTATTTAAGAAATGAGGGAGAGAGAATGAGTGCAAAGAATCAGAAGCGGAAGGAAGCAGCTGTGGATATCGATTTTGCAGAGCAGTCTGTACCGACCGGTCAAAGACGGAGTTTTTTGACAATGTTTATGATTATGCTCGGCTTTACGTTCTTTTCGGCCAGCATGTGGGTCGGGCAGGAGATGGCAAAGGGACTGGATTTTTATGGCTTTCTCGGTTCGCTGTTTCTGGGCGGAGCGATTCTGGCCGTGTATACGGGTCTTCTGGGTTATGTAGGAGCAAAGACCGGAATGAGTCTGGATCTGATGAGCCGGCGCGCTTTTGGTCTAAAGGGAAGTTATCTTCCATCGGCGATGATCAGCTTTACACAGATCGGTTGGTTCGGCGTCGGCGTCGCGATGTTCGCGATTCCGGTGGCCAATGAGCTGCTTGGAGGAAGCCGGATTGCAGAGTGGATTCTTGTCCTGGTTGCAGGCGCCTGTATGACATCCTCGGCGTATTTCGGAATCAAGTCGCTCACCATCGTCAGCTACATCGCGGTTCCGCTTGTTGCAATTCTCGGAACGGTAGCCATGATTCTTGCGGTTCAGAGAGGAGACGGAACACTGATCAGCCAGTTCGCGAAATCCAGCGGAACGCTCACAGTGATCGGGGGAGCCGGAATGGTGATCGGATCCTTTGTCTCCGGCGGAACGGCTACGCCGAATTTCTCAAGATTCGCAAAAAACGCCGGTCAGGGTGTCGCCACCACGGTCATTGCGTTTTTCATCGGAAATTCGCTGATGTTTTTCTTCGGCGCGGTTTCTTCGATTTATGTCGGAGGAAATGATATCTTCGAGGTTATGATCAACCTGAATCTGTTTTATCTGGCGGTTCTTGTGCTGGGGCTGAATATCTGGACGACGAATGACAATGCGCTATACTCTGCGGGACTGGGCCTGGCAAACATCTTCGGTCAGAAGAAGAAACCGATGGTTCTCATCTCCGGTGTGACCGGAACGGTGACAGCCGTCTGGCTTTATTGGAATTTTACACACTGGCTCAATATTCTGAACTGCACCCTTCCGCCGATCGGAAGCATTCTGATCCTGGATTATTTCCTGCACAAGAAAAATTACACCGATGACTTCCGGGATTTCTCAACCGTCAACTGGTTTTCTGTCATCGGGGTCGTCGCAGGTGCTCTTGCCGCCAACATCATTACCGTCGGCATTCCGTCTATCACCGGAATGCTGGTTGCGGTGATAATCTATCTGATCGGGTATTTTACATCGGGAAAGAGTAAAGCATAAATGGAAGAAAGGTACCGGTGTTTAGCCGGTGCCGGGAGGCATGATGGAGCACGCGGGTTGCAACAGAGAAAATTGTGAATTTCTGGCACAGAACAAATTCTGCATATCGGAGGTGCGGCTGTTTCGGGGGCTTTCGCCGGAGATACAGAAGAGACTGGTGAATCATTCGGTCCACCATACGTATCCGGCGGATACGCACATTGTATCCGAAAATGACAGCATCGATTCGGTCATCATCATACGCAGCGGAAAGGTGAAGATTTCGAGGACGGATGTCATGGGAGAGGAGCATATCCTGGATGTTCTTCACGATGGACAGAGTGTGTGGCACGGCATTTTTCTGAAGGAGCACCGCTACAATTATGACGTCATCGCGATGGAGGAAGTGAGAGTCTGTGAAATTCCGCGCTCGGTCATTATGAAGATGATTTCCGAGAATCCGCAGATATCGTTCAATATGATCGAGATCCTGGCCCGGGATATCACCGATGCCGAGGACAAGATCCTGGTCCTGTCCATTCGTGAGCCACGGCAGAGGGTAGCCGCCTTCCTTCTCAGGAGAGAGCGCAGATGTCTCGGCGACGTGATCAATCTGAAGCTTGAGGATATCGCTTCCTCCGTCAATCTGCGTCCGGAGACCGTAAGCCGGACCATCTCGTATCTGGAGAAGGAGGGAATGGTCAAACGGCTTGGAAGAGGATGTCTGAAGGTAATTGACCATGAGAAGCTGCGGAGCTATACCGAAAATTAATGTGAAAAAAATGACCAGAACTTGATTATAATCAAGGATATATCTGCTTTATTCTGTTACGATCAGCTTGTCACAGGGAGCTGACCGATGACAGAGGACAGAACCGTCTGGCACGGGAAGCGGACAAACGGCGGAATGCAAGCCGTTTGCTCCGGCTGCTGTGACAGGCGGTTTTTCTTTTGTGTTTTTCAAAGGAGAGTGACGTGACATGATCAAGGGAAGAGTTCATTCCATCGAAACATTCGGGTCGGTTGACGGTCCGGGAGTCCGCTTTGTGATTTTTCTGCAGGGATGCGCGATGCGTTGTAAGTTTTGTCATAACGCGGACACCTGGAAGCTGGAGTCCGATGAGAGGAGAAGCGCGGATGAGCTGATCGATCAGGCGCTGCGGTATCGTCCGTACTGGGGCGAGGAAGGCGGCATTACGGTATCCGGAGGCGAACCCCTTCTGCAGATTGATTTTGTCACGGAGCTGTTCCGTAAGGCAAAGGAAAAGGGAATTCACACAGTGATCGACACAGCGGGGCAGCCGTTCAGAAGAAGCGGAGAATGGTTCGAGAAGTTCAGAAACCTTATGAACTACACGGATCTTCTGCTGGTAGATATCAAGGAGATGGATCCGGAGAAGCATCGGAGGCTGACCGGCGTGCCAAATGACAACATCCTCTCGATGATCCGTTATCTGAATGAAATCGGGAAGCCGGTCTGGATCCGGCAGGTACTTGTGCCGGGATGGACCGATGATCCGGAGGATCTGAGAAGGGAACGGGAGTTTCTGGACGGACTGAACAATGTTCAGAAGGTTGAGGTACTGCCGTATCACACGATGGGAGCCTATAAATGGAAGCTTCTGGGCATCCCGTACGCGCTCGAAGGGGTGAAGAGCCCTTCGGAGAAGCAGGTGAAGGCAGCAGAGAAAATCCTCTGTGCCGGTGAACAGGCAGAGACTTCCGGTGAAAAGAGTGCATAAGCTGCATCAAGGATTTGGATCACTACAGAAAAAACTCAGAGCTGCTTAGCAAGGAAATTTACGGCGGCACAGATAACAGTTTACAGAGCCGGTTCATCTGAGGCAGCGTAAAATCAGGTAGGGCAGCAGGTTTTCGAGTGAGAAAGGAGACAAGATCATGAGAGATGAGTGGAGAGGCTTTAAGGGAAATAAATGGACGGATGACATTGATGTCCGGGATTTTATTCAGAAGAATTATACACCGTATGACGGGGATGAAAGCTTCCTGGAGGGACCGACGGAGGCAACCGATACTCTCTGGGGCAAGGTTCAGGAGCTTCAGAAGGAGGAGCGTGCAAAGGGAGGCGTTCTGGATTGCGAGACCGAGGTGGTGTCCGGTCTGACTGCCTATGGCGCCGGATATATTGACGAATCCACTAAGGATCTGGAGAAGATTGTCGGACTTCAGACCGATAAGCCATTGAAGAGGGCGTTCATGCCGTACGGTGGCATCAAGATGGCGGAAGAGGCAGCGGAGAACTACGGATATCATGTCAATGACAAGTTCCACAAGATCTTCACAGAGTATCACAAGACGCACAACCAGGCTGTTTTTGATGCCTATACGCCGGAAATGCGGAAGGCGAGACATTCCCATATTGTGACAGGTCTTCCGGATACCTACGGAAGAGGCCGCATCGTCGGCGACTACCGGAGAGTGGCACTCTACGGAATTGATCATCTGATCGCGAAGAAGCAGGAGGATTTTGCAAATTGCGGCGATGGAACCATGACCGACGACGTCATCCGTCTGAGAGAGGAAATCAGCGAGCAGATCCGTGCGCTGAACGGCATGAAGAAGATGGCGGAGGCATACGGATATGACATTTCCGCACCGGCAAAGAACGCAAGGGAGGCGGTTCAGTGGTTATACTTCGGCTATCTGGCCGCGATCAAGACGCAGAACGGAGCCGCGATGTCCGTCGGCAGAATCTCTACCTTCCTTGATATTTATATCGAGCGTGATCTGAAGGAGGGAACCCTCACTGAGAAGGAGGCACAGGAGCTGATTGATCATCTGACCATGAAGTTCCGCATGGTGAAATTTGCGCGCATCCCGAGCTACAATGAGCTGTTCTCGGGCGATCCGGTATGGGCGACGCTTGAGGTTGCGGGAATCGGAATGGACGGACGTTCCATGGTTACAAAGAACGACTATCGTTTCCTGCATACGCTGGAGAACATGGGACCGTCTCCGGAGCCGAACCTGACCGTATTATACAGCTCAGCGCTTCCGGAAAACTTCAAGAAATACGCGGCATCGATCTCCATCCGCACCTCCTCCATTCAGTATGAGAATGACGATGTCATGAAGCCGGTATGGGGCGACGACTACAGCATCTGCTGCTGCGTCAGCGCGACACAGACCGGAAAGGAGATGCAGTTCTTTGGTGCGCGAGCAAATCTGGCCAAGTGTCTGCTGTACGCGATCAACGGAGGAAAGGATGAAAAATTCCTGGACAAGCAGGGCAATCACATGCAGGTTGGACCGGAATACGCGCCGATTACTTCGGAATACCTGGATTATGGGGAGGTTGTGCATAAGTTTGACACGATGATGGACTGGCTGGCAGGTCTTTATGTGAATATTCTGAATCTGATCCAGTATATGCACGACAAGTACTACTATGAGTCGGCGGAAATGGCGCTGATCGACACCGATGTGCGCCGGACCTTTGCGACCGGAATCGCAGGTTTCTCACATGTCGTGGACTCCCTGAGCGCGATTAAGTACGCGAAGGTCAGGACCGTTCGTGACGAGTCCGGTCTTGTGACGGATTATAAAGTGGAGGGCGACTTCCCGCGCTATGGAAATGATGACAGCCGGGCAGATGACATAGCGGTATGGCTGCTGAAGACCTTTATGAAGAAGATCCGGAAGCATCACACCTACCGGAACTCCGAGCCGACCACTTCGATTCTTACGATCACATCCAATGTGGTTTACGGAAAGGCAACCGGAGCGCTTCCGGACGGAAGAGAGGCTTACAAGCCGTTCGCTCCCGGCGCAAACCCCGCCTACGGCGCAGAGCAGAACGGACTGCTGGCATCCCTGAACTCCGTGGCAAAGCTTCCGTATGAGTATGCGCTTGACGGCATCTCTAACACACAGACCATCAACCCGGGTGCGCTCGGACATGATGCGATGTCGAGAAAGGATAATCTGGTACGTGTGCTTGACGGCTACTTCGATCAGGGCGCACATCACCTCAATGTCAATGTCTTCGGTATAGAAAAGCTGAAGGACGCGATGGAGCATCCGGAGAAACCGGAATACGCGAACTTCACGATCCGTGTCAGCGGCTACGCGGTGAAGTTCATCGACCTGACGAGAGAACAGCAGCTGGATGTCATCTCGAGATGCATTCATGAGAGAATGTAAAACAAGAACCACGGATGGCCTTGCGATCCGCACGAACAGGAGTATGTGGCAATATCCCTGGTAAATCAGGAAAATGACTGAAACGCGAATAATCGGAGAATAAAGATGCTCTCTTTCCTGCAGACAAGCAAAAACGACAATGCTGTCTGCCCGGAAGGGAGCATTTTTCATGGCTGTTGTTTTCAGAAATGTATACTTATGTTTGTGATGCTCTTTCAGAGGAATGCGAAGCCGGATTTTTTTACGCGAACAGTGAGCCGCAGCCGGATGCGAAGGATTCGTGTGCGGTGAGCATCGAGATGGCGATAGCGAGATAAAGCTTGCGCAGCGTGTTTTATATCGTTCGCTGATTATTTATGATATAATGCTTTCACAGATTGGTCTATAGTTGGCCTGCAGAAAGGAGAAATCTTAATGTCAGTTATAACAAAAATATTGGCAGTATTGGTAGCGCTGGAGTTCTTGTATATTTTTTATCTTGAGACAATTGCAACATCCTCCGAGAAAACCTCGAAGGTCTTTGGAATGGACGTAGATGAGCTGAAAAGAGATTCGGTAAATACGCTTTTTAAAAATCAGGGCGTTTATAACGGATTGATCAGCGTACTGATTCTGCTTGCCGTATTTGTCTTTGCAAGCAAGGCTGCGGTGATCTGCCTGATGGTATATATTGTCGCGGTTGCACTTTACGGCAGTGTGACGAGTAACCCGAAGATCATTCTGATGCAGGGCGGGCTGGCGATTCTGACGCTGATCTCTTGTATTTTCTGAGGATAGAGCAGGATTTAAGTTAGCGCTGAATTGATGGAACCGTATGAAAGATAAGGAGATATGGCAATGTTGGAAGAATTAAAGAAAAAAGTCTGGGAGGCAAATCTGCTTTTGCCGGAATATCACCTGGTTACATTTACCTGGGGGAATGTGAGCGCCATTGATCGTGAAAGCGGTCTGTTTGTCATCAAGCCGAGCGGCGTGGATTATAAAAAGCTGAAGCCGGAGGACATGGTTGTGGTGAACCTGAAGGGAGAAAAGGTGGAGGGCCGTTACAATCCTTCCTCAGATACGCCGACGCATACAGTTCTATACAACCGTTTTCCGGAAATCGGTGGAATTGTCCACACACATTCCACCTGGGCGACAAGCTGGGCGCAGGCTGGCCGCGGAATTCCCTGCTACGGAACGACGCACGCGGATTATTTTTATGGAGAGATCCCGTGTGTGCGGAATCTGACAAAGGAGGAGATCGAGGAGGCCTATGAGACCAATACCGGCGTACTCATTGCGGATGATTTTGCGGAAAATCACAGAGATCCTGCTGCCGTACCGGGAGTTCTCTGCAAGAACCACGGGGTATTTACCTGGGGAAAGGACGCAAAGGAAGCGGTTCACAATGCTGTAGTCGTCGAGGAGGTCGCGAAAATGGCGGCACTCTGTGAGTGTATCAATCCGAGGGTACAGCCGGCGCCGCAGGAGCTTCAGGATAAGCACTATTTCCGTAAGCACGGAGCAAACGCATATTACGGACAGAAGGAAGATTAATTCTGCCGCATTATAGTTGTGCGGGAAGAAGGATTCGACAGGGTCATGCGGGTAAAGGCAAGAGGGGCTTGACAGGATATTATTGTCAGCAGTGAGATTGACATGGCTGCGCAGGACATAGGTGGTATATATGTGAAAGGAGAAGATATGGGAGCAAGAGAACAGATTGAGGCCGGAAGAACAGCACTGGGCATTGAATTCGGTTCGACGAGAATCAAGGCGGTTTTGATCGACCTTGACGGCAATGTACTCGGTACCGGTGTGTATGATTGGGAGAATCAATTGCAGAACGGCATCTGGACCTACAGCTATGAGGAGATCGACAGGGGCCTCAGGGGCTGCTACACCTCGCTTCGGGAAAATGTCAGGCAGAGCTATGGTCTGACGATTCATAAGCTCGGAGCACTAGGAATCAGCGCCATGATGCACGGATATATCGCCATGGACGGGGAGGATCATACCATTGCACCTTTCCAGACCTGGAGAAATACGAATACGCAGGCGGCGGCAGATGAGATGACCGAGCTGTTTGACTTTAACATTCCACTTCGCTGGACCTCCGCGCATCTGTATCAATGTGTTCTGGATCATGAAGCACATCTGGATCAGGTGGATTTTGTCACGACGCTTTCTTCCTATATACATTATCGTCTAACCGGTCGAAAGGTGATCGGGGTTGGGGATGCTTCCGGAATTTTCCCGATCGATACCTCGAAGATGGACTATGACGCTCATAGGATGGAGCTTTTTGACGGACTGCTTGCGAAAAAAGGCTATTCCTTCCGGGCAGAGGAACTCTTCCCCAAGGTTCTCTGTGCGGGTGCGGACGCGGGATGTTTGACAGCACAGGGAGCTGCTCTTCTGGACGAGAGCGGAAATCTGGAGCCGGGTGTGCCGATGGCTCCTCCGGAGGGAGACGCCGGAACCGGAATGGTTTCCACCAATTCAGTGGCGCCGGGGACCGGAAACATCTCAGCGGGGACGAGCACCTTTGCGATGATCGTGCTGAAGAAGGGGCAGACACTGCAAAAGCTACACCGGGAAATTGATATGGTCACGACACCGGACGGTGCACCGTGCGCGATGTCTCACGCGAATAATGGAACGACAGATTTGAACGCCTGGGTGAGCATCTTCTCTGAGTTCTGTGAGCTGATGGGAATGGAGGCGGATATGGGAGAGCTTTATCAGAAGCTTTACACCAATTCTCTCAAAGGGGATCCGGATTGCGGCGGACTTCTGGCGTACGGCTATTATTCCGGCGAGAATGTAACGATGCTGAATGAGGGACGACCGCTTTATGTCCGGATGCCGGACAGCCACTTCAATCTGGCCAATCTGATGCGCGCGAATCTGTATACCTCCCTGGCAGCGGTTAAGCTGGGAATGGATATTCTGACGAAGGAGGAGAACGTACACATCGACCGCATTACAGGACACGGCGGGCTGTTTAAAACGGAAGGAGTTGCACAAAAATACCTGGCGGCAGCCATCCATGTTCCGGTAACGGTTATGAAGACCGCGAGTGAAGGCGGACCCTGGGGAATGGCTGTCCTGGCGGCATACCGGATCTGCGGTGTGAACGAATTCAATACTCTCGGAGACTACCTTTCTCGGAAGATCTTTGCAGGGCAGGAGGGAGTTACCTTAGATCCGGATCCGGCTGATGAGGAAGGATATGAGACCTTTGCGGAACATTACCGCGCGGGAATTGCAGTAGAAAAGGCCGCGATCGATCATCTCCGCTGGTGAATTTATGATTTTGTTGCACTCTCGATGGAAGGATAGTATGATTTTAAAAAATGTCAAATCCATAAAGTGAGGAATGCAGGTCAGACCTGCCGGGTGAATTGCCAATCTTGAAAAAACATTCGTCTATCCATCGGAAAAATAATTTCCTTGTGCGAAACAACCTGATTTTATTCGTGATCGTTGTCGTTGAGCTGTTCATAATCTTCTCTGTCAGCACCTTTCTGCTTCTCAATCGGAACTCGAAGATCATGTACAATATCATGCTTGCATCGGATGAGAAGGTGCTGAAAAGCTCCGTTGACAATATTATCCGTGACATCGAGAGTACCAGAAAACTTCTGGAAAAAGAAGGAAAGTCTGAAATCAAGATTAAGGAGACCATTCAGGATCGCCTTTATGCAAAAGTACATTCGGATAATAAGGAGAAGCTGAAAAAACATGAAGGCGGAATGGTCTGATTAATCGGGCGGAAGAAACCGATTGATCAGACGACAGAAAGGATAACGGGAAAAGGGGCCGTTCCCTCGAATCGGAGATAAAAGCTCCGGTTGGAAGGAACGGCTCGGTTGCTCTTATAAAAATTGATACAATCACAAGATTTCTCTTTTGTACTCGTGAATGATGAACACTATGTGCATTATGAACGATACGTACAGTGTGCAAGGTGTGTGCATAATCGAACGATAGCTTTTGTGCGCACATCGGCAGGTCTCCTTTCCTAGGATTTAGGTATTGCAAACTAGAATTTGTCAGCCTAATTGCTTTTTGATTTCAGCTTTCACTTTATCCAAATCACTGCAAGTCAAGATTGGAATCAGCCGGTTGATTTCGTCAATGCTCCTATCCCACCACTTGAATCTCAGCAGCAATTCAATCAGTTCATCGTCAAAGCGTTTTTGAATTGCTCTTGCAGGATTCCCAACGATCTTCGTATATGGTGGAACATCACTTCCTACAACGCTGTTTGCACCAATGATTGCACCATCTCCAATGAACCACTTGAATATGCGAGATTATATCTTGAGGGCAATTTACAGATGTGGGT
>OMUU01000088.1 GCA_900314295.1 uncultured Lachnospiraceae bacterium
ATACGTATTCCGTGCGGGACGCGTATCCGCTGGCTTCGGCGAGACTGGACCAGGTAGGCTGGAACCTTCGCAGTGCGATGAACGCTGCCGCCGGGCTCAGATATGTCAGCACTTCCTATGCGCTGAATGCTTCGAATGTCAGGACAATCGCGAACTATGGCTTTACGACAGGAGGCGGAGACTGCTATGTCATGGCATGCTGTTTCTACGAGATGGCAAAAGCCCTCGGGTATGACGCCCATGTCATGTTTGGCTATGTTCCGCTTCGCGCTGGTGGCCTCGGCGTACACTCCTGGGTAGAGATCGACAACTACCAGGGTGCGACCCGTGTATTTGATCCGGATTTCCAGCATGAGAGTGGAAGTGACGGGTTCAATCTCTATTACGGCAAGCCGGGAACATGGAGATACACAAGCGGAAGCAGAATTAATTGACGAGCAATGTTGTGATGGATGCCGGGAGTTGTTGCCATCTTATTGCCCCTGGCATCCTTGATATTGGGTCACGACAAAAAATCAATTTTTAGCAGGAGAATAAATACCATGAGAAATAATAGCGAGAAGAAATTCAAAAGAATTCCGATTACTACGCTGGTTGCCGTGCTGACAGGATCCGCGCTGCTTTTCAGCGGGTGCGGGAAAACCACTGAGACAAAGGCCTTGACGGCTTCTTCCGTAAAGGAGACACCAGTTGCGACAGAGGCGGTTGTTGCTGCAAGCGCCAGCGTCAGTTCCGTTTCTTCGGAGGAGAAGACGGAGAAAATTATCGGAACCAAGGTAGAAGGCGCAAATGTTGTGCATATGGAGCTTACCAATGACACGGGAAAGGTTATCACAGGGTTTGCTGTTAAATACACAAATCAGGAATCCTACAGTGACAATATGCTCCCTGAGAAAGAATCCTTTGAGAAGGGGGAAACCCGGACACTTTATTATGATGAGTCGGACGCTCTGAAAACGGTGAATTCGCAGTCTTCATCTGATAATGCTCCGGTGGTTAATCCGGATTATTCCATTCGTCTGACGTTTGATGATCAGAGTGAGCTGGAGCTTCATTCGGTACCGCTGAATGACATCAAAACAGCATCCATTCTTTTGAATACAGAAGGTTCTTTCCTGTTCTTGAAGTATGTTTCAAGTTCTACCGGCGAGACGATCAGCACGGAGGATGCGGAGAAGGCAGCGCTCGAGGCATCCAAGGCAACGCCTACGCCATCTCCCACGCAGGCGCCGACGGAGCAGACGGCTGTTGAGACTCCGGCAGCAGAACAGCCCGCTGCGGAGCAGCCGGCGGAAAATACATATCAGGCGCCGGCGGAAACGTATACCGAACCTTCCACCGATTATACAGCACCCTCGACAACAGACGGGACAGATTCGGGAGCCGGACAGACAGACACGGCACCGGCTCCGGTCAACACCGATCAGGGAGCAGACGCAGGAGAAGGCTGTATCGATGACGGTCTCACCTGGTAAGGAAGCGGGCATGAGTACTTCTGTGCTCATGCCCGTCGGATTTACGCGAACAGTGAGCCGCAGCCGAATGCGAAGTATTCGTGTGCGGCGAGCGTCACGATAGCGAGATAAAACTCGCGCAGCGTGTTTTATCTCGTTTACGCGCTAATGTACCTGTAATACTTGTTTCTTAGGGGGAGTCCATGTCACTGACTTCAAATCTGTTTTTTTTCTTTCTGGCAGTCTGCCTGCTCTGTTATTACCTGGTGCCGCTTGGGCGGCGTTGGATTGTGCTTCTGGCAGCGAGCTGCGTCTTCTATCTTTCCTTCGGTATTCCTGCATTTCTTTGTCTGGTTTATTCTACCCTTGTCACATATGTGACCGGGCGGGTGATCGGGCAGATTTATGAAAGATATACGGATCGAAAGGAATCCCGCAAGAGGGCCAGGAGCGTCGTCATCATCGGCATGGTGCTCGATTTCGCCATGCTTGCGGTTCTGAAATATACGAATGATATTCTGGGAATTTTCGGACAGATCCTGCATGGGAATTATTCTCTGAAGGGTCTCCTTCTTCCACTTGGGATCTCTTACTACACGTTCCAGACGGTGAGCTACATTCTGGATGTGTATTGGAAACGAACAGAGGCGGAGAAGAATTTCCTCCATTTTGCGCTCTTTGTTTCCTTTTTCCCGCAGCTGGTTCAGGGACCAATCGGCCGGTACAAGACCTTGATGCCACAGCTGACGGAGGGACATGCTTTTCGCTTCCGGAATCTGCAATTTGGACTGATGCGTATGGCATGGGGATTGTTCAAGAGTATGCTTCTGGCCGGATGGGCTGGGCTCTATCGAAGGGCAATCTGTGCGGATGTTGATCACTTCTCGGGAATTGCGGTCTTCATCGTACTCCTGTACTCTGTCGAGCTGTATGGCAGCTTCTCAGGCGGCATTGATTTTGTTCTCGGCATAGCCGAACTCTTCGGCATTCATCTGGATGAGAATTTCCGGCGCCCTTATTTTTCTGTATCTCTATCGGATTTTTGGAGACGCTGGCATATCACGCTCGGAACATGGATGCGCGACTATGTCATGTATCCGCTGACGCTTTCCAGATGGATGGGAAAAATCGGGAAAAATGCCCGGAAGAGATTCGGAAAGAAGACGGGTCTTCTGATCCCGATGTGCATTTCGAGCATTATTGTCTTCTTCCTGGTTGGTCTGTGGCACGGAGCTGCTTTCAACAATATCGGATGGGGCCTGTACAATGGCGTGATCATCGCCGGAAGTAATCTTCTGGCCGATTCTTTCCGAAAATGGAAGACTGCCCTGCATATTAACGGAGAATCGAAATTATGGAAAGTCTTCACCATTCTCCGGACCTTTATCCTTGTCAATATCGGATGGCTTTTTGATACGACAAAAAATTTCGGAGAAGCTTTGAAGGTCATCGGGTACAGCTTCACCCGCTTGCACCCATCTCAGTTTCTTTCCATCGCCGCCGGTCGGCTTGGAAGGGCCTATACTCCGACCGCGCTGACTATTCTGGGAGTTGGTGTACTTCTATTGTTTTTTGTCAGTCTTTTTCAGGAACGGGGCAGCTGTATCCGGGAAAGGATCTCCCGCTGTCCGCTTGTCGTACAGGTTCTGATTTTTTCCGCCCTGCTGGCAGCTACTGCCTTGCTTTCACCGATGGCGGCAGAGAGAGGGTTCATCTATGCGCAATACTAAAATTATTTCCGTGATGAAGTTCGCAGGGTGTCTGGCTGTATTTGTCGCTGTTCTCCTGCTTCTTGATCTTATGCTGTATCCATGCACCTATGTCCGCAATGACCTTCATGCGCTGACAACAGAACAGGATGATGTTCTCATTCTGGGGACCTCTAATTCGCGAATGGGCATTGATCCGGACACTATGTTGAAGGGAACCGGGAAGACAGGACGAAATCTGGCAAATGGAGGAGAGTATCTGTGTGACTCCTATTATCTGCTGAAGCTGGCAGTGGAAAAGAACCGGCCCTCTACCGTTATACTGGATGTTGATCCGGGATATCTGGTAACCGAGAAAGAAAAGGGCAACAACTACCTTCTCTTTTATCACGAATTTCCGGTTTCCAGGGCAAAATTCAGCTATCTGACAGCGATCATGCCGCAAAGCGATTTTCGGGCTCTTTTGTTTCCTTCGTATGAATATCCTCTGAAGAGCATGATTGGACGCATTCCGTCTAATCTGCGTGTGAAACTTGGCGGAGATTACAGTTCCGGTCAGTTCAGCACAGCAAATATGCGCTACCATGAGAATGGATTTATTGAGAGATATCCGGTTTCGGAGGACAAGTTTCCGGGATGGAATCCGGTTCTCTTTGAAACAGATCAGGTAAAGGAAGATAATATCGCTTATCTTGAGAAAATTATTCGCCTGTGTCGGGATCATGATATCCGGCTTGTGACAACCACACTTCCGCAGCCGGATCGGTCTCTGGTGTCCTTCCCGGAAAACTATGAGGCGGCGTGGGATTATCTGAGCAGCTTCATGAAAAAAAATAATGTGAAATATTTCAACTTCAACCGCGAATACTACGATAGTTTTTCGCATGATGTGACCGGCTTCGTGGATTATGACGGTCATATGAATGGAGAAAGCGCCGAACAATTTTCTGCCCTGCTCGGTAAGATGCTTTTCAGCACCAACTCGTAAAGCGGTTTTTTAAAGAATATATTATGAAAGTAACGATTTAGCCGTCAATCTCGAGAAGCTGTGCTTCTCTCGATGTGAGGAATCGTCACAAATGGAGGTCAATTACAGATGGCGAAGCTTGTAATGGAATATCTGGAAGAAACGGTAAAAAAATATCCCGACAAGGCCGCATATGTTGATAAGGATCGGACCCTTACTTTCTCGGAAACGAGGCAGGAGGCCTTCCATATCGCCGGCGAGCTGGTGCGCCGACAGCTCTTCAAAAAGCCGGTTGCTGTCTATTTGGACAAGAGTGTGGAATGTATCCCGGCGATGCTCGGAGCCGCCTACAGCGGAAACTTCTATACCATCCTTGACACGCAGATGCCGGAGACTAGAATCCGACATATTCTGGGCGTGCTAGAACCGGCAATTATTCTGACGGATCGGGCACATAAGGACGCCGTTCTATCTTTCAACGGCGGCGTGTCCGTTCTGGTCTATGAGGATATGCAGGAGGCGGATTATGAGGAAGAAGAAATTCTGGCTGTTATGAACAAGATTCTTCCCACCGATGTCTTGTATGTACTCTTTACCTCGGGATCGACAGGGACGGCAAAGGGAGTTGTCACCCCGCATCGGGCGGTGGTTGATTACGTGGATGCGGCAACCGATGCTTTTCATTTTACGGACAAAGATGTTATGGGGAACGAGGCTCCTCTGTACTTTGTCATGTCACTGCTGGATGTTTACTCGACGCTTCGGAACGGAAGCACAACCTGCATGATTCCGCGCCTCTATTTTTCTTTCCCGGCCCTCCTGATGCGGTTCCTGGAAGAAAAAAAGGTGACGGTTCTGTACTGGGTTCCGTCTGAGCTGGTTGTTCTGGCCAATCTGAAGGCTCTGAAGCTTTCCGATCTCTCTAAGATCCGGATGGTCATGTTCGGGGGAGAAATCATGCCAATCAAGCAGCTGAATATGTGGAGAGAGGCGCTTCCGCAGGCTACCTTTATCAATCAGTATGGCCCGACGGAAACCACGGACGGCGGATCCTATTTCTTCATTGACCGGGAATTCCCGGAAAACGCCCGGCTTCCGATCGGACACCCCTTCCGGAACTATGATTTCATTGTCCTGGACGAAAACAACAGAAGGATTACCGACGGCGAAGGGGGGACCGGAGAGCTCTGTGTGCGAAGCAACTCGCTGACCTATGGCTATTATAGAAACCAAGAGCTGACAGACCGCGTTTTCACTCAGAACCCGTTGAACTCCTGTTATGAGGAAAAGATTTATCACACGGGAGATCTTGTGCAGTATAATGACCGGGGCGAGCTGATCTTCGTCGGCCGCAAGGACTTTCAGATCAAGCATATGGGACAGCGGATTGAGCTGGGAGATATAGAGGCAAATGTGTCTGCCATTAAGGGAGTCGAGGAAAACTGCTGTGTATACAATGAGGTGAAAAAGAGAATCATTCTTTTTTACACCGGAAAGGCGGAAGAAGCCTTTGTGAATGAAGAACTGAACAAGAGACTTCCGGCTTATATGATCCCGGGCCGTCGCGTCCATCTCGATTCCATGCCGCATAATCTGAATGGAAAGATTGATCGCGCGGAATTGAAGAAACGCGGCGCAGAGCTCTGATCTGTGCAAGAACTGTGTGTACCTGCATTAGCAGTAGTAACCGCTAACCAGACAAAGATGTGAACAGAAAGGGAGAACATAACGATGGACAATTCAATGGAAAAACTTCTGAATATTCTGGACGAAATCAAACCGGGTGAAGATTTTACAAGGACAGATCTCGTTTCCGGAGGCGTATTGAAATCTTTTGACATGATGCTTTTGATCCAGGAAATCAACGATGCCTTCGACGTACAGATTCCGCTGGAGGATATTCTTCCGGAAAACTTCGAATCGACAGAAAAGATCATGGAAACGATCCGCAGACAGCTGTGAGAAGCTTATAAGGTATTTTGCATGAATAGGGCTTTGGGTTCTTCGTGACCTATCTTCAACCGACCGAAAGAGGCATATGAACCTGGAAAATTAAGATTTTATTTGGATATGTTATTTTTGTGAGGGCATGGAAATTTTATGAGAAAGAAATTGTTGGTTTCGTCTATTGCGTCGATCCTTGTCACAGGGATGATGTTTATGCCTTGTCCTGTTTTTGCAGAAGATACAGGGGATTCTTTTTTATCCAGTGCGTCCGGTGAAACGACTGTTTCCTTAATTGGTTCATCAGGAAGTTCGGCGGAAGACAATGGGACTATTGCTTCGAATGAATCAGATAACGATGGAGGCGAACCGACAACGGGTTCATCGGAAGCAGTGAGCACCTCTGAAGAAGCTTCAGCAGAAGAGAAGGAAGAGCAAAAGGAAGAGGAAAAAGAAAAGGAACAAGAAGAAAACGACGTTCAGGGAATTCCTTCTGTCAGCTATTCGGCTCACGTTCAGAGAG
>OMUU01000161.1 GCA_900314295.1 uncultured Lachnospiraceae bacterium
TTAACCGGGGAGAACGCTCATGTGTTCACCCCACACCAAAAATGATTGACCCTTTTTATTTCTGTCCCTAAGGATCTGATAACTCTCATAATTATTGTAATCTCCTACATGGAACGCGGTGAGAAAACTTCCTTCCCCGTTTCTGCATTCACAGACCTTCCAACCTTCTTCATCATTCCGCCGGTATCCTCGGACTGCTCATCGATCATGAAATTCCATACGGGAATTGCCTCCAACCCCTTATTATCCTTTGTCTTCTGGATCATGTAACAAAAAACAATATCTGTAACCTTGTACTTTCCATCCGTAAGCAATCGGTTATAAGCATCGGCAATGGTCTGTCGGCACTTCTCGAAGCTGGTAAGATCATAGAACTTTGTTTCCGAGGTGATTTGGTAGAATGGAGATATATACAAAAAAGCAGGCCCTTTCCGTGTAAATACCATCTGTAAAACAGCATAAGAGTATTCAAATCTCCCCCCGTCCAATTCGTGCATAAGTTCCGTCATAACAGGAACATCATTCACGGTTTGAAAGCCATAAACAAACCAGGCATCATCGCTTTCTGTCCAGTTTCCTATCGTCTCCCCCGGAATACCGGCATCCCGCCTCGCCTCTTCAAGCTTCTGTAAATATAGATGACTGACCGGAGTATAAGTCAGATCGAAGGAATTCAAATGGAAACCGTAACTGTTTTCCAGGCCTTCCACCAGTTTCTTACACCCTTCTTCTGTCAGAAAATTCACTGTGTTTTCTTGTCTTACATAAGGAAAATATTGATCCGCATCCGCTTGCAGCGCTCCGACTTTAGTATATCTGGTCATCTGCACATCATCAAAAACCGTCATAAATGCTGTGCGGTCATTCGAAATAAGGCTGTTGTCAGAAAAATAGTAACAGTCGGCTTTTTCCGACATTTCCTGGTCAAGAGCTTTTCCTTCCTCTTTAAAGCCCTGCACCAGTTTTTCAGCAGCAGATCCGAAATAACTCTCCATATCTATTTCAGAGATTTGTTTCAGTCTCGGCACTCTGCTCAGGTCCTTCGGAGCCTTTATATTGCAATCGAAAACTACTTTTCCGACCGTTTCATGCAGCGAAGGCGGAACACGGTTCTCCAGCTTCTTCGATGCACTATCTCCGTTCATTCCTGAAACAGCTGTCACGCTTTGTGTTGCAGCATCCGAAATTTTCTGAATATTTCTCGCCTCTGTGTCAGGCTTACTCCCGCACCCGCATAAACTGGTGCATAAGCACAATACCAATATCGTTTTGAATAAATTGCCTCTCATTACGCTTCTCCTCCCCGCATATGTAAAAAAGATAAAGGGCCGTTGTGGCAACGGCCCACCTCCTGCCTCTAGTTGTGTAACGATTCATTTTTTATGTAATATTTTACATTATTATTATTTATTTATCCATTGGAAATAATACTGGAAAAAGCATAGACATTTTGTATAAAATGCAGTAAATTATTATTGAATCGATAATTGATTGGAAAATATAATAAGGAACATCGCTATGACTAATGCAAAAGGGGAACGGAAAACCATTCATCTCACAGGAAAAGAACTCGATGTGATGGAAATTTTGTGGAAAAGTGACCGTCCTTTGACGGCAGCCGACATCCGACAGCTTGGCACAGTCAACCCGAATACCATCGCCGTATGTCTGCGGACTCTGCTGAAGAAAAACGCGATCCGCGTTGCGGATATCGTCTACAGCAATACGGTTCTCGCCCGTTCATATACACCCGTGCTGGACCGGGATACATATTGGGCAGACTGCTATCGTCAATCCGCAGGAGACAGGAATACTATGCAACTTGTGAGACAGTTTGTATCTGATTCTGAAGATATCCATGAAATCGAGCAGCTTGAGAAACTGATTGAAGCAAAGAAAAAAGAACTGCTGCAGAAATGATTGATTTAAGCTGAAGATACAGTCGAGGCAGAATATGCAAAAATATTATAATTTTGAAAAGAACCTGTCCGTATTAGAAAAAGCGAACCAACAGGACATTACAAATGAATTCATAGTCAGCGGAATTATCGATAAATTTATGATTCAGTTTGAACTTTCCTGGAAAGTATTGAAAGAACTCCTGAAATATGAGGGCAACATCGAAGCGTCATCCGGGTCTCCCCGCCAGATATTAAAAGCAGCTTTCAAGAACTACGATTTTATTCATGAAGAAATCTGGCTGGATATGCTCAATGACCGAAATCAAACCGCTCACATTTATGACGGCAACGCTGCCGAAAGGCTCGCACAAAAGGTCCTCTCAGAATATATCCCGGAATTTCAGAGTCTTAGGGATAATCTTATAAAAAATTACACAGAAAAGGTCTTAAGGGAAATATAGGTAGTAATGGACAGACAAAAAAATGTGAATATACCGCCTGCAGTATTAACAGAATTGCAGAACCTCAGCAGAGATTATCGGGTTGAAAAGCTGATCCTCTTCGGATCAAGAGCAAGGGGCGATCATTTGCCAAAAAGCGATATCGACCTGGCCGTTTCCGGATGCACAGACTTTCCGGATTTTGCGTATGATGTTGACAACACCACAAGCACCCTGCTCGAGTTCGATATCATCAATCTTGACAAACCCGTATCTCCATCCCTCTTAGAGCAGATACGCAGAGATGGAGTAGAACTTTATCACGATTAAAATTTTTCGCTTATACAATAATATCCCCGCACACAGACCGAACGGCCTGTCAACGAGGATATAGCAATATTTTCTGCAGGGTTCCCTATGATGTCCGTCTAAGCAAGGCTCCTGCAGAAAATATGTGCTGTCATGATTTATTCAGTTTGCTCCCAGAATGACGTCTCAAATTGCTTCGCTTTCTTAAAACTCCCGCAATTCTTCGACTGTCCACGGCTCACTCATGTTCTGGCGAGCCCCGGCGACATACCCCGATTCATGCGGCCATGATCGGGGTATGTTCTTTTCCTTTGGCCTTATTTATATTTCTTGTACAGAGGTCCAAATGCAGCGCATGCTCTGTAATCTGCCGCCTCTTTGTCCTTTGTGCCGAATGCGTTCCATGCAGCCGGACGATAGATCTTCTCATCCGGAATGTTGTGCATCGCAACCGGAATACGAAGCATGGAAGCGAAGGTGATCAGATCTGCTCCTACATGGCCGTATACGGTAGCGCCGTGGTTTGCGCCCCAGTTGCGCATTACATCGTATGCGGTGCAGAATGCACTTCCCGGGATGTGGTCAACACGCGGTGTGAACCATGTGCAGGGCCATGTGTAGTCGGTTCTCTTCCAGAGGGTATCCGTAACCTCATCCGGAAGTGCTACGGTCCATCCTTCTGCGATCTGCAGGAACGGTCCGAGGCCCTTTACCAGGTTCAGACGAACCATGGTTACCGGCATTTCTGTCTTTGTAAGGAATCTGGAGGAATATCCGCCTCCACGGAAGTATCCGTTATCAGCCGGCGGCCACTCGGTAGCCTCGCACATTGCCTTCTGATCCTCCTCGGTCAGCTCCCACCACGGCTTGATGGTCGCATTGCCGTCCGCGTCCTTGCAGACACCGGAGAAGTCAAGTGCAGATGCGCCGGAGTTGATCAGGTGCAGGAAACCATCGGCATCCTTTGCGTGTCCCTCGATATCATATCCGGTTACTCTCTTTACAGACTCGCCGCTCCAGTAGGTACGTACATCCGAGAACATAGCAGCGCGGCCGGTCAGCTGTTTCTCGAACAGCATGCACAGTCCGTTCAGGCAGTCATTCTCTGTTGCCAGAACGTACGGCTCACGTGCTCCGTCATAGTCGAAGGAAGTGGAAAGGAATGCTTCCGGATAATCGCAGTTCGGCCAGTGGTCGGTCCACTGTCTCTGGCCCTGGAATCCGCCAACAATCGCGTTGTGTCCGAGTGCTTCCTCATCGAACTTCTGTCCGCCTGCGGTAGCCTTCTCGTCAGCAAGCTTGGCATTGCCGCGCATCAGATCCTTGATGATGATATACATCTTGACCGTGAACTCCCACTGCTCGTCCTTAACCTCACGGGACTTCTGAATCCACTCCGGATTCTTGTCAAATCCTTCCTTGCAGTGCTCCTTTGTCCACTTGAGAGCTCTCTCAAATTCTGCCTTGTCATAGATTCCCTCTTCCATACGGCGAAGAACTTCTACCTCATCGACAGACTCAACGCGCATACCCAGGTAAGACTCCAGGAAATCCTGATCCATGATGGATCCGCCGATACCCATCGTAACGGAACCGATCTGCAGGTAGCTCATTCCGCGGAGAGAAGCCGCTGCAACTGCTGCGCGTCCGAAGCGGAGAAGCATCTCTGTAACATCCTCCGGAATCGTATCATCGTCCGCTTCCTGTACGTCGCGGCCATACATTCCGAATGCCGGGATTCCCTTCTGCGCATGTGTTGCAAGAACGGATGCCAGATATACAGCTCCCGGTCTCTCTGTCGCATTCAGTCCCCACACGCCCTTGATTGTGGTGGGATCCATATCCATGGTCTCGGATCCGTAGCACCAGCAGGGTGTTACGGTAAGAGTGATATCAACGCCCTCTTTCTTGAACTGCTCAGCACACAGCGCGCTCTCACGAACACGTCCGATTGTTGTATTCGAAATGACTACCTTAACCGGTGTTCCGTCTGCATATCTCAGGTTGTCCTCATAGAGCTTCTTCGCTCTCTGAGCCATTCCCATTGTCTGCTCTTCCAGAGATCCTCTTACATCCAGAGGTCCCTTACGTCCGTCAATTACCGGACGAATACCGATCACCGGATGTCCACCGATCAGTTTTCTTGCGTCAGCCATAAAAAATTACCTCCTATCTGATATTTCGCAGGTCCGATTGTCTCACGTAACGTTTCGCCGACAATCTTAAAAAAACGGGCGTACCGCCCAACTCATGGCATTATTGTAGCACTTTCCTTCCTCAAATGGTAGTGTTATAATCGTTTCGTATAGTACAATATTCACTTTTTTATGATTTTTGTATAATAACCACAATTTTCCGTCCTGATTTTGTCTGATTTGTACAGCTTTGTGAAATTCAGAGCCCGATTGTAACCAGGAGAAACCATGAATACGACAGCGCAATACTTGCAGCAAGATGAAATCAGATACTCCATACATAAAAATACGAAATTCGAGATCATGTAAATCACAGATATAAAAAACAGAAAAGGGAATTGTGCAATCTTCGATATAAAACAGAAAGAGGCCATCATGCAATTTATGGATTTAAATGAGAAGCGTCAGCACGGCACTTCGGACTTTCCCTTTGCCTTCTATCACCTGGACCGGCAGCACCCGCGCTATATCATGAACTATCACTGGCATCAGGAATATGAACTGATCCGCGTTCTGTCCGGAGAACTGGAGATGACCCTGGACGAGCGCCGCATCCTCATGCATCCGGGCGATCTCGTCTTTGTGCACGGAGGTGTTCTTCATTCGGGTACGCCCAAAGACTGCGTTTATGAGTGTCTGGTGTTTGATCTGAATATTTTCACCCGTCACAACCCGGTCTGCGGCGTTTACATCCAGAAAATCCTGGACCGCTCCGCCCTCGTTTTCGACTGCTTCGAGCGGGAAAAGTTTGCCTCCGGCGTCATCCGCGTGGCCGATCACATCTTCGATGCCATGAACCGCAGATCACCCGGATATGAAATAATGGTATTCGGTGAACTCTATCACTTCTTTGCCCTTATCTTTCAGGACCACCTCTACCTGGAGTCTGTACCGCAGACCCGCAAGGGCTACCGGAAAGTTCTCCAGCTTCGAAAGGTTCTGGACTATATGGACAAAAATTACAGCCAGCCCATCACGCTGGATGAACTGGCTGCCGCCGCATCGATGTCCCCGAAGTACTTCTGCCGCTTTTTCAGCAGCATGACTCACCGGACGCCGATGGATTATTTAAATTATCAGAGAATCGAGCACGCCTGCTATGAGCTCCTGACGACAGACATCAGCGTCGCCGACGCCGCGTACGCCTGCGGCTTCGGAGATGTGAGCTACTTTATCAAGACCTTTCGGAAATACAAGGGCGTGACGCCCGGCAAATACTCCGACAGATAAAAAACCTCACGGTCTTTTCCGCCTGTTAATCACGTTTCATTGCGGCTGCCTTCTTGCGGTTTGCCACGTATGCAATCAGTTTCTCGAAGTAAACCTTCAGAAGACCTCCGCACGGCACCGCGATCACCATGCCGAGAAGGCCTCCCACCTTCTCTCCGATCAGGAGCGACACAATCACCAGAACCGGATGAATGCGAATACTGTTGCCCAGAAGCTTCGGATTCACGACATTGCCGTCTATCGTCTGAAGAATGAACAGCGTTACCATCGCTACAATAAACCGCTGCAGATTCCAGTTCAGAAGACAGACAATCGCCGTGGAGCCATAGGCCACAAAAGGCCCCACATATGGGATCAGGTTTCCGATTCCCGTAAGAACGCCAATGATAATCGCGTATTTCACGCCGATAACCGACAGCGTGATGCTGACCGCCACTGCCATGAAAAGCGCATCGATCAGCTGCCCGCGGATATAGCCGGAGAACACGCGGTCGGCCTCCCGGGCAAATTCCTCCAGGTATTTTCTTCCCTTCCTGCCCGCTATGGTCCGGAACACATGCCCCCAGTATTTCTTCAATCCCTCGCCATCGACCATGAAATAGATTCCGAAAATAATGGCAAACAGCAGCATGGAGAAGAAGGACGGCAGATTTTTGATGCTGCCGATCAGCTGAGACGCAATTTTCTCAATAGAATCCGACAGCGTATTGCCCGCCTGGTTCACGATATCGTTAATCTGTACAGAAGATATATTCAGCTTGTGCAGCACCGATTCAATATTCCGCGCAAGCTCGTTCAGGTTATTGACAAAGCCGACCGCGATCGTGTCAAAGCTGTCCATGCTGATGACGCTGAGCTGGCTCGTGATCGTTGAAACAACCAGTGACAGAACGACAAAGATAATCAGCGCGACGATCACACAGGTAATCGCCACCGCAAGCCCCCGGGACGATCTTCTCCTTCCCGATCTCTGCGGTTTCCCGCGCTTCAACCGGTCCTTAAGCTTATCCAGCTGCCTCTCAAAAAAATTCACCATCGGGTACAGCAGATAGGCGAAGACCAGTCCCAGGATCAGCGGTCTGGTAATTACACCCAGCCAGCTGATTCCTGACCCGATCGCGCCGAAGACATTCCCGACATGATCAAAGAACCGGATCAGGAAATATATGATCATTACCGTGAGAATGACATAAAACGAAATCCTGGTATATTCCGGACGGAAATTGTCGCGCATTCTTCTCTTCGCGGACTTCTTTTCTTCCCCATTTCCCGGATTCCCGACGGAGCTCTCCGGAGGAGCGGTTTTCTCTCCGCCCATCCGCGAACTATCTCCGTTCTCTTTCTCTTCCGTTACCGATGCCTGCTTCTCTTTTTCTTCCATAATAAATTACAGATCACAGTGGTTGACCGTTCTCGGGAACGGAAGCACGTCACGGATGTTGCCCATTCCTGTCAAATACATCACGCATCTCTCGAAGCCGAGTCCGAAGCCGGAATGACGGGTCGTTCCGTATTTGCGCAGATCCAGATAGAAATCGTACTGGCTCATATCCATCTTCAGCTCTTCCATCCGCGCCTTCAGCTTGTCGTAGTCTTCCTCTCTCTGGCTTCCGCCGATGATCTCGCCGATACCCGGAACCAGGCAGTCCATGGCGGCAACCGTCTTCCCGTCCGGATTCAGCTTCATGTAGAAGGCCTTGATATCCTTCGGATAATCCGTGACAAAAATCGGCTTCTTGAATACCTTCTCGGTCAGATATCTCTCATGCTCGGTCTGAAGATCACAGCCCCAGCTTACCTTGTAATCGAATTCGTCGTTGTGCTTCTCGAGGATATCGATGGCCTCGGTGTAAGTAACCCGGCCGAAATCGGAGTTCACGACATGATTCAGACGGTCGAGCAGACCCTTGTCCACGAATTTGTTGAAAAATTCCATCTCCTCCGGCGCGTTCTCCAGAACGTAACGGATGACATACTTCAGCATCGACTCCGCACACTCCATGTCGTCCTCGAGGTCCGCGAAAGCAATCTCCGGCTCAATCATCCAGAACTCCGCGGCGTGGCGGGTGGTGTTGGAATTCTCGGCGCGGAAGGTCGGACCGAAGGTGTAGATCTTGCGGAATGCCTGTGCAAAGGTCTCGCCGTAAAGCTGTCCGCTCACGGTGAGGTTGGTCGGCTTGTTGAAGAAATCCTGGGAGAAATCCACCGTTCCGTCTTCATTTTTCGGAACATTCGCCAGATCCAGCGTAGTCACCTGGAACATCTCGCCGGCTCCCTCCGCATCACTGGAAGTAATCAGCGGCGTATGCACATACACGAAGTCATTTTCCTGGAAAAATTTATGAATGGCGTAGGCAATCAGGGAACGCACACGGAACGTCGCCTGGAAAATGTTTGCGCGGGGACGAAGATGCGAAATCGTCCGGAGATAATCCATCGTGTGCCGCTTCGGCTGAAGCGGATAATCCGGCGTCGAAGCGCCCTCAAGCACAACGCTCTCCGCCTGAATCTCAAACGGCTGCTTCGCATTCGGCGTCGCCACCAGCGTGCCCTCAACGATGATCGCCGCGCCGATATTCAGGGAGGAAATCTCCTTGAAATTGTCCAGCTTGTCTGCGTATACGATCTGAAGGGTCTCAAAGAAGGTCCCGTCATGCAGCACGATGAAGCCGAAGGTCTTTGAATCCCGGATATTGCGGACCCATCCGCCGACCTTGATCTTCTCGCCGATGTATTTCTCACGTTCCTTATAAATCTCTCTGACTGTAACCAAATGTTCCATGATATGCCTCTTTCTTCCATATTACAATTCTGATAAAACACTTATCCTGAATTATATATCACCTCTCTCGCATTAAGCAATATGCAATTCTGAGTACGGACCTGCCGCCGATGCCTCCCGCGCGTTTCTGTTCCCGCCCATTACTGTTTGCCGTACGCGGCCGTGCCGTGGCAGGACGTTCTAACTGTTTGCGTACAGGATCCGGATGCCGCGTTCCCTAAGACCCGCACGCACGCCGGCGTCCGGCTCGCAATCTGTCACGACGGCGTCCGGGCTGCCGTCCGGAAAAACGGACACGGCGCCCTGTCTGCGGAATTTTGCCTGTTCCGCGAGAACAACGGTCCGATCTGACTGCTCCGCCATTGCCTGAATCACCTCCGCCTTGGCCAGGCTGTCACCGGTGAATCCCTGCTCCTGGCTGAATCCGTCTGTTCCCGAGAACAAGATTCGCGCGTGAAAGGTCCGGACGGCGCGGACGGCAAGCGTCCCGGTCATGCATTCGGAGTCCGGCAGGTACTCCCCGCCGGTCAGGACAAACGACACATTTCCCGTCTTCCGCACAAATCCGGTCATAAACACCGAATTCGTGACGACGGTCACATGCTTTCCCGATTTTGCGAGTTCCCTCGCCAGCAGGACGCAGGATGACCCCGACTCAATCATCACCGTGTCATGATCCCGCACCAGAGACGCGGCCTTTGCTACAATGCGGCATTTTGCCTCATAATTGACCGACATCCGCCCTGTCATCGCCGAATTGGTATTCAGGGACGCGTATCCCTGCTCTCTTCGAATAAAGCGCTGCTCCTCCAGATCGGTCAGGTCCTTCCGGATCGTCACGATGGACGTGTTCTCCGACTCCGCCAGCTCTCTGACGCTGATCTGCCCTCTCTCACTGAGGAGCCTCAGAATCCTTCCGCGTCTCTCCTCAACTTTTCCCATCCTGCACCCCTCCGGCATCATGCATGATCCGCCTGCTCTCCCGCTTCGTCCCGATGCAGAGTCTCGAGTTCGTCGAACACCGGCTCCAGCGCGTGATAGCTGTCGTCAAAAATTCTTTCCATCTGCTGATAGAGAGCGGCATTCCGCTGATCCGGCCGGAAGCTTCTGTCCTGCCCGAGAAAACGGCGAATCTCGCCGAAATCCGGATATACCCCGACCCCGACTCCTGCGATCATGGCAGCAGCCATGGATGTCGCGGTGTCTACATGATCCGGAACATTCAGCCGGACCTGCAGGACGTCGGAGAGTATCTGGCAGACAGTATCACTCCTCGCGCCTCCGCCCGTGAGGATCATCTCCTCCGCGCGCATCTGTCTTCTGTACGCCTCGAGAATCAGATTCAGATTCATCGCGACGCCCTCAATAACCGCCCTCAAATACTCCGGTTTTCCGTGTTCCATGCGCATACCGAGAAATGCGCCGCTGCATTTCTCGTTCCACCTAGGCGCACGCTCCCCGATCAGGTACGGGAGAAAAATCAGCCCTCCCGCTCCGGGACCCGCCGCTTCGATCAGCCGGTCAAGCTCCTCATAGTCCGCTCCCGGTTCCAAAAGACCGCGGATGTACGAATAGGAGCTTCCTGCCGCCTGCATGGTCCCGCACGGCATGTATTTTCCCGGAATCACATGCGCAAAGCACATCAGTATGCGGTCCTTATCCTCAAAAATTTGCTTTGATGTCCCGCCGATCCACGCGGACGTTCCGAAGGTGGCAAACAGCACATTGTCCTGCACGCATCCGGCGCCGACCGCGGAGCACGGACCGTCTCCGCCTCCGCAGACAACCGGGGTTCCCTCGGCCAGCCCCGTCAGCTCCGAAGCTTCCCTTGTGACATACCCTGCCACATCCACCGACTGGTGAAGCTCCGGAAACAGTGCGGGGTCAATGCCGGAAGCGGTCAGAATCGGCTCTGACCAGTCCATGCGCCTGAGATCCAGCGCATTGGTCCCCGACGCGTCCGAATAATCCGTCACAAACGCACCGGTCAGCCGGAAAATGATGTAGTCCTTCACCTGAAGCACCTTGTAAGTCTTCCGATAGACATCCGGTTCATGGCTCTTCAGCCACATGATTTTTTCCAAGGTATAGCTCTCATTCGGCCTGTGCCCCGTGATCCCGCAGAAATCTTCAAACCCGATCTCCCGGGTCAGAAATTCCTTCTCACGAACTGCCCTGTGGTCCGCCCAGATCATTGCGGGCCGAAGCGGCCTGCCTTCCCGATCTGCCGGAAGGCAGCACTGCATCTGCGCCGAAAAAGAAACCCCAAGCACATCCGCTGGACGGATTCCCTCAATTGCCCTTCTGGTGCCCTCGGCAACCGCTCTCCACCAGTCATCAGGATTCTGTTCCGCGCAGTGCCCTCCGAAATAGTGCACCGGGTACTGAATCGTCGAGCTGCTCACGCTGTTCCCGTCCGTATCAAACAGCGTCACCTTGTCGCCGGATGTGCCGAGATCATGAGCCAGCAGATATTTTGCCATTGGCTGCACCCCCTGTCCTCAAAGCTCGTAGATTCTCCGGTCTCCGTAGACACTCTTCCAGTCATCGTCGAATCCCCGGACGGCATCCGCGATGAGCGGATTTTCGACCATCGCGTAATAATAGGACGGATCCGCGGTGCATGCGTCTGCTCCCGCCAGAAATGCGTCCATGATCTGCTGTGTATTGTGAAAACTCGCGGCTAGAATCTTCGTGCCCGTCCCATGCATCCGAAACAGATCCGCCATTTCTGCGATTGCCTCGCCTGCCCGTACATTGTTGTTATTCATCCTATTAAAATACGGCGCCACGTAGTCTGCTCCGACCGATGATGCCAGCATCGCCTGCTGCGTCATGTACACAGCTGTTCCTGTCACCTTGAATCCCTTCTCCTTCAGTGTGCGGATCACATGAAGTCCCGTCTCATTGACCGGTACCTTGATATACGTGTTCTCCCGGCCGAGCCGGTCCGCGATCACGTCCGCCTCCCGCAGCATTCCCTCATAGTCCGGCGCCGTCACCTGCACATGTAGCTGCTTCCCGCCGATCACGGAACGGATCTCCTCCAGAATCTTCCAGAAATCTCCCTTTTCCTTCGAAATAATCGTCGGATTGCAGGTCACACCCGTCAGATTCAGAATTTCGTTGTACCTCCGGATCTTCTCAACATTTGCAGTATCAATTAAAATTTCCATATTAGCTCCTTTCTTCTCAGGTCTTGTAAAATCTTTCGTTCGTAACTTTTATTTATTTCATTTGATAAGTTATTTGTACGCCCTCTGAAATAAATTGTCAAGAAAATCCTGGCGCATTCGCATCTCCGGGTCACTTCGCGCTCATGCCCGATTTGTCATCCTTTGATACCACAAACGTGACGGTTCATTCGCATCTCCACGTCACTTCGCTCTCATATCTGTTGTCTTCGAAATCGCGTCCAGTCTCTTCTACATAGCAAAAGATTCCACAGTCCGCTGTCTGAAGCATCCCTGCTTTGACAATGGACTGTGGAATCTTCTAATGCAAAAATCTGTTTTCTATACAGGGCTTCGGCTGATTCACGCCCCTTACTCCTCGATATGTTCTCTCCCGACTTGTATAATCGTGTGAACGTGTTCATCCGCAAGCGAATAAAAAATCTGCTTTCCGTCTCTCCTCGCTTCTACAAGCTTAGACTGCCGCAGGATCTTTAACTGGTGGGATACCGCGGACTGTGTCATATTCAGAAGCTCCGCTATCTCTCCGACGCTCCGTTCCGAATCAAACAAGGCAAATAATATCCTGATTCGCGTAGAGTCTCCGAAAACTTTAAACAACTCGGCCAGATCGAACATCTGATCCTCATCCGGCAGACTGCATGTTCTTTTCTGATCAATATGTTCTTCCATCTTGAATCTTTTTCTCTCTTCCTGTCATTTTGCGCATACTTTTATTTTCAGATGTTAAACGCAAATCAACGTTACGTGATTCCGCAGGCGTCTTACTTCTTGTAAACCAGCGTTCTCGTCGAATTCAGAACACAGATCAGCAGCACACCGGTGTCTCCAAATATGGCGAGCCACATCGGTGCCAAACCAACAGCCGCCAGAAGAAGGATCGCCACCTTGATTACAATAGCCAGCACGATATTCTGTCTTGCGATTCGAATTGTTTTTCTCGAAATGCGAATCGCCTTCTCAATCTTCGAGGGCTTGTCGTCCATCAGAACAACATCTGCCGCCTCTATCGCTGCGTCTGATCCCAGCGCACCCATAGCGACACCGACGTCTGCACGCGCGAGAACAGGTGCGTCATTCATTCCGTCTCCGACGAATACCAGCGAGGTTCCGTCCGGCTTCTGATCAATCAGCTTCTCCACCTCAGATACCTTATCCGCAGGAAGGAGTTCTGCTCTGTACTCGTCAATCCCGAGGTCTGCAGCGACCTTCTCCGCTGCCTTCTTTCGGTCTCCCGTGAGCATCACCGTCTTCCGGATCCCTGCCGCCTTCAGCGATGCGATCGCCTCCGCTGCATCCGGTTTCTCAACGTCATTGATATGGATATGACCTACGTATTTTCCTTCAATGGCTACATGAATAATCGTGCCCGGCTCATCGCACACCTTCCACTTCGCCCCGACAGCATCCATCATCTTCTGATTGCCGACGCACACCTCCCTGCCATTTACCGTGGCACGAATTCCGTGGCCTGCGATCTCCTCCACATCCGCGACCTCGCATCCGTCATCTTCCTTACCAAATGCCTGTCGGAGGGAAACGGCAATCGGATGATTGGAATACCTCTCTACATGAGCCGCCAGATGAAGCAGCTCCTTCGCCTCGATGCACTCCGGATGAAGTGTAGTCACCTCAAAGACTCCCTTTGTCAATGTTCCTGTCTTATCAAACACCGCAGTATCCGTCCTTGCCAGTGCATCCATGTATCCGGATCCCTTGATCAGCACACCGATCTTGGACGCGGCTCCGATTCCTCCGAAAAACGCGAGCGGCACCGAGACCACAAGCGCACACGGACAGGACACAATCAAGAAGGTCAGCGCACGGAGCAGCCATGTCGCAAAATTGCCGGCAAAGTTGCCCGAGAAGAGCGGGGGAAGAAAAGCCAGCACAACTGCCGATAGTACGACAATCGGTGTATAAACCTGCGCAAATTTTGTGATGAATTTCTCGCTCTTCGATTTTTTGCTTCCGGCATTTTCAACCAGTTTCAAAATCTTCGATGCCGTAGACTCCCCGAATTCTTTTTCCACCTTCATCCGAAGAAGCCCGTTCTGATTTACGCATCCGGAGAGAATCATATCGCCTGTCCTGACGTCACGCGGCGCACTCTCTCCAGTGAGCGCCACCGTATCCAGACTGGAAGTTCCTTCCACCACAATACCGTCCACCGGAACCTTTTCTCCCGGCTTCACGACAAGGATATCGCCGATCTTTACCTCCTCCGGACTGACTGTCTTTATTTCTCCGTTACATTCCAGATTTGCAGAATCCGGACGAATATCAAGCAGCTGGGAAATTGCCTTTCTGCTGTTTCCCTCGGCAATTCCTTCAAACAGCTCTCCCACCTGGAAGAAGAGCATTACGAACACAGCCTCCGAGAACATCGGATCGCCTCCCGGCACAAACCCGATCAGGAGTGCCCCGATGGTCGCAACACTCATCAGAAACGACTCATCAAACACTTCTCCGTGTGAAATTCCCTCTCCCGCTTCGCGAAGAACATCAAAGCCCGACGCCAGATACGGCACCAGATAGATCAGCAGCCGCTGCCACATCTTCAGATCCGGAAGCGCACGGTTGACCAGGTAAGCGGCGATCAGAAGTCCTGTCGAGACGAGAATCTGGATCAGTTTCTCCTTCGGCTCCATCTCGTCGTCATCGTCTTCGTCTTCCTCTTTGTTCTCTTCTTCCTCTTTGTTCTCTTCTTCCTCTTTGTTCTCTT
>OMUU01000158.1 GCA_900314295.1 uncultured Lachnospiraceae bacterium
GAAAAGCTATCTGATCGCCGTTTTTATTGAGTTTTCAAGGAACAGATCCCATTTTTGGTATGGGAAGTTTTAGTAAGATATTTGTGCTTTTCAGTCATGAGCAGAGGTTGAGTTTACTTTTAGTTTCAATAATGGTCTGGTATCTTTTTTCACCATAGGGATAATAAAAATCTGCATCTTTTCCGTTAACGATCTGAAGGAATGACCATATCGTCCAGTAGAATGCAGTTATTATTTTCATATACAGGAATCGTTCCACAGATTCCGGCGACAGAAAGGTATTTTCATAGATATTCAACATCCTTAGATCTTCTTGTTCAGACAGCCCGTTCTCCATAGAAAAGCAGGCCAGATCATAGTAGGGGTCATTCGTGCCGCTGTATTCCCAGTCGATCAGCATGAGAGAATCCTCGTCTCCCATGAAATTTCCGGCAAGTGTATCGTTGTGACAAGGGCATAACGGTGGATTAAGAAGCCGATAGTTCTGCATAATTTTCTGACAGAAAAGGTTGTTTTCTTCCCAGTTTGGATAAAAATGGCAGTATCCGGCTGCTTCTAATACCTTGAGTTCCTGCTGAAGCTTTTCAACCGGATCAAAACGGTTGAAAAAACTGCTCCGGAAGTGTGATATTTCCTCATCAGAAGGATGCAGGAACGAAAAAGTTCCGAACTTTTCCGAATTTTCTCTGCCGTAAGAGAATCCTTATCAATAAATTCCTGGATCTGGAATCCGTTATCAGGATCACTGAACCAGATATGTGGCGCAATGCCCAGCCGACTCATTTGGGAAAGATTCAGAGATTCGTTTTTTCGATCGATCAATGTGTCTGTCCCCTTGCCGACGACGCGAAGCACATATTTTTTCCCGTTGATCTGCATTACATAATTGGTATTGGTAACACCGCCGGAAAGTTTAGCTATCTGAATATCCGTTTTTGTTTCAGTCATATCAGCTGCCTCTCTAATACTTTAATAATTCATCAAAATGAACGATCTGTCAACTGCCGTCCGGAAGGTGCGTAACAGTCGGCAGATAGTTCCGCACTCTCCGGACGATCCGGTATAGACACAGTATATTCTCATATGCGAAAATGCTGATTTCAGGACGATGCTGTTTCTGAGGAGGGCTGATAACCGTTAATAAAATTCATGTCTATCATATCGGCACAGTCGATATCCGAGGACAGGACCCCCATTTGGTTCATGAATTTTTCCACCTTGTTTTGTACGGCACTCCATGAGTTTTTCTTATCAGAGGAGTCAAAAAAGGTTTTGCTCTCGTTGGGGTCGGGAATGATCAGACCGCCGATCTCATCCTTGAATTCATCTGCTGATACACCAAGATGTTTTGCCATAAATTCATCAGCCTCATCCTCGTGTGACTTCCAATAATCCTCCGCTTCATAAATACTGGTCACCATTGCCTGAACAGTTTCCGGATGATTTTCAATCATATCATTTGATGCAGCAAGTATGTCACTTATCAGGTTAGGATTTTCGCTGGTATCATATAGCACCTTTCCACCGGCCTTTTTGGCCTGTGTAAAATAGGGGTCCCATATACTGGCGGCGTCACATTGTCCGGCGACAAAGGATGAACCTGCTTCTTCGATGGACATGTCTACAAAGTTGATGTCGTTCTGGCTCATGCCGTTTTCATCCAGCAGTGTAAGCAGAAGAAAATGATCTACGCTGCAGTACTGACTTGCAACCGTTTTCCCTTTCAGGTCCTTTATGCTGTTGATTCCTTTCTTTGCGATTAAACCTTCGCATCCGTTGGATTTATCCATCGGCATGATAACCTTAAAGCTTTGATTGTCCGCGTAAGGAGAAATGGATTCTCCGGATGCGTAAGTACAAAAATCCAGATTTCCTCCGAGAAAGGCTGTAGAATTATCAGTGGTAGAAGAAAATTCATGAATCTTTACTTTCAAACCGTTTTTCTTAAAGATGCCCTGCTGGTCTGCCAGATAATAGAGCTCAAAGGCCGGCCACGGGACCATACCCAGCGTAACTTCTGTGAGCCCGTCAGAACTGGAACTTTTTTCTGACAAAGATGAGGATGACACTGACGCATCAGACTGATCGGGATTCTGAGAGGCGGTTCCGCAGCCGGCAAGACCGGCAGATAGAGAAACACCTAAAAGCAGGCACAGAAGTTTGAATTTTTTGAAAGTTACACTGTTTTTCATGAGATTACCTCCTTTTTTGGATATCTGTGAGCAATGCAGAAAACAAGAATTCATGAGCCTTTCGATATTTGCGCAAACAAAAAGGTGATGACACATCTGTGTCGTATCACCTTTGATCGATTCTCTGTTTAATTTTCATCGTGTAATTATTTAACGGTTACTTGTTCGGCTTTTTCTGTAGGCGATCTGTGCAAGAAATTCATCCATCAGGTCAGCGGCAGCTATAGCGGTGATCTGCGACGGATCATATGCCGGCGCTACTTCGACGATATCGTAACCGACGATCGGAAGATCCTTCAAACCTCTTACTATTTCCAGAGCTTCCCAGGTGGTAAATCCACCCGGGACAGGTGTTCCGGTTCCCGGCGCAAAAGAAGGGTCCAAGAAGTCAATATCGAAAGTAAGAAAAGCTTTCCGGTTTCCTACACGCTCCAGAATAGTTCGGATTATCTCATCGATAGTCATATGATGCATCACATGAGCTGGAAGACAAGCATAACCCAGTTCAAGGGAATGCTGTTCATCCTCCGGACTGTATAGTCCTTCACGGATGCCGATATGTATGGAATGAGAAGTATCTACAAGTCCCTCCACCGCAGCGTGATGAAAAGGGGTGCCATGTGTGTAGGGCTTGCCGAAATATTCCGGAATCGTATCATAATGAGCGTCAAAATGAATCAATGCCACAGGCCCGTATTTTTTTGCACACGCGCGAAGCTCCGGAAGAGTAACGCTGTGATCTCCGCCCATGGCGACCGGAATGGTGTCATGGCGAAAAATTTCAGTCATGTCATTTTCGATCAGATGAAAAGAATCTTCAATATATCCCGGAATATTGTGAAGATCTCCGTAATCGCATCCTTTGCAGTGGGCGAAAATATCTGTTTTAAGAATCGGATGGAATGGTTTTGCTGCCAGACAGGAAACTTCCCTTATCGCAGACGGTCCGAATCTGGCGCCGACTCTGTAGGTGGCGCCGGAATCAAACGGGATGCCGACTACAGTAAAATCGGTATTTGTAAGGTCGGTGCTCTCAGGCATACGCATAAAGGTTTTTACACCGTTAAAACGTGGGGATTTCAGTGAGTTTTCTATTGTACTATTATGTGTCATAGGTTTCTCCTCCCTTTCTCCTGCAGATATTTTGTAGGGGGTTCTATGAATTTGATAAAGTGATTTTAAACTTTTGTGCAAGACAAAGGTCAAGTGATTTTTTAAAATATTTCAGATTTTCAGCATCTCAGACTTGAATATGCTGCGGTTTGGATCTGTCCCTGGAATGAAATGGAAGTTTCCATTGTAAGGGGTCTGTGATATAATGTCCAGGTAGTGAAGATGGCAGTGAACACTGCCTGTTCCAAAAAGAAAACAGACTGGGGAGCCCGATGCATCGGGCTGAGAGGACGGATTTTGAGCTGTTGACCCATGAACCTGATTTGGATAATGCCAACGTAGGGAGCATCGCTGTAATTATGCGTATTTATGCAGACTGTCGCTTGGCAGTCTGTTTTTCTTTTTGTGCGGAATCCCGGGGACACCACCTGATTTCGCTTAAAAAAAGGTTATGCATGTTCTGACTCTCTGAAGCGCGTTTCGCTGAAGAGAAGGATCCGGATAAGGAGGTGAAGTGCCGGAAGAACATGCGGTTTCCACTGTGAAAAATCCAACTGTACATTCATGGAGGCGTCGGTATCGTGTGGGACTTTGAAGCGTAGAAAGTGTCAAAGCTCTCTGAGAAATGGGGGATGAATCCCCAGGCTCTGATTTACGCGAACAGTGAGCCGCAGCCGAATGCGTAGTATTCGTGTGCGGCGAGCGTCGCGATAACGAGATAAAACTCGCGCAGCGTGTTTTATCTCATTGGAGGGGCACTACAACAGAAAGAGAAAGAGGGATTAGAAAATGAATGAAAAAATGAATCCAGCCACGGTTCCGGCGAAAGAGGCAGCAGTCCAGACATCCTTACGTACGAGATCGGTATCTGGTGGAATCACCTTGAAAAAAATGGTTTTCACCGCCATGCTTGCCTGTCTCGGTTTTGTGCTGAATACCTTTGTCTGGTTTCCGCATATGGCGCCGTTTCAGCACTTCTGTAATGTCCTGGGCGCGGTTTTTCTCGGCCCGTGGTATAATTTTGCAGCGGCTTTTTTGACAGGCTGTATGCGGGTTGCTTTGGATGGGTGCGATTTTCAGGCAGTGATCGGCGCAATTTTCGGTGCCCTGCTATCTGGACTACTGTATACAAAAACCCATAAGCTGTGGGCAGCATGGATCGGTGAGGTTATCGGGACCGGTTTCATCAGCGCGGTACTGGCAAGTGCGATATTTAATGTGGCGCTTCACATTAAATACGCGATTTTCTATCTGATTCCATACTACGCCCCGGCTTCGGCAATGGGGGCGAGTCTTGCCATTGCCGTTCTTCTCGTGCTGAAGCGGTCAAAGGCTCTGCCAAAGATGCAGGCGCAGCTGAACCGATGACCGAGAAAGCTTAGGAGTGCCGGGAAGATACGCAGCACCTGCATGCAAAGTCTGCAAACGGCCCTGAGATAAAGACTGGGTTGTGGGATAAAGACTGGATCCTGGGATAAAGACCGAATTAAGGTTTTCTGGATATCATGGTGGAGGGAATCAGGAAGATGAACTATGGAGAATCTCTGCAAAAGGTACGCGAAACGAATCCGGCGGTGCAGTGCATCACCAATTTTGTCACGGTCAATGACTGTGCCAATATCATTCTGGCGGCGGGAGGAACGCCGGCGATGACGATGGATGTCCGCGAGGTTCGCGAGGGTGTGGAAGGTATGGACGCTCTGGTGTGCAACCTAGGAGCGATTGAATCGGTAGACAGTATGATCATTGCGGGACAGCATGCGAATGAACTCGGGATCCCGGTCGTGCTGGACCCGGTCGCCGCCGGGAATACAACGCTACGGCGATACAGTATCCGGGAGCTGCTGGAGACGGTTCATTTTACCGCGATTCGCGGAAATGCCTCGGAGATCCGGGCAATCGCGTCCGGCGGACTTGAGGCAAAAACCGGACGAGGCGTGGATGTGAGTGCGGAGGATGAAATTACGACAGGTAATCTGAAGAATACCGTTGAGATGGCGAAGGAACTTGCCATGCGGATCCGGAGCGTGATCGCGGTGTCCGGAGAAACCGACATCGTAACGGACGGAGTACATACGGTGATCCTCCGGAACGGCTGCGCCACAATGGCCAGAATTACCGGAAGCGGATGTATGGTGACTTCTCTGATCGGCGGGTTCTGCGGCGCTGACAGAGAAAATCCTTTCCGTGCTGTGGTGAGCGCCATGACAGTGATGGGGCTTGCGGGCGAGATCGCGGAGAAGCAGCGCCTGAAAAAGGGAACCGGAAATGCGACCTTCCGCACGGACCTGATTGATGCCGTGTTCAATATGGCGCCCGAGCAGGTGGACAAGGGCATCCGATGTCAGGAGGACCGGGGAAATGCGTAAAAAGTTCACGATTTTTGATGTGGATGGCACATTGGCGGATTCGATGCGTTACTGGAATCATCTCGCGGAGGATTATCTCGGGAGACTCGGTATTCATGCCTCTCGGGAGGAGCTTTTACCGATCGAGACAATGACGATGACGGAGAGTTCGGCGTATTTTGTTGAGAAGTACAAGCTTGCAAAAACACCGGAGAAAGTGATGGAGGAGATGTTTTCTCTGATAAGAAGGTATTATGAGGAGGACATCTCCCTGAAGGAGGGAGCCGCCTCCTATCTTCGCAGCCTCCGCGACTGTGGGGTGCGCATGTGCGTGGCCACGGCCAACGATGTTACGCTGTCACAGGCGTGCTTCCGAAGAAACGGAATCCTGGAATATTTTGACTTTTTTGTAAGCTGTGATGAAATCGGAAAGGGAAAGCGGGACCCGGCTATCTATGATTTCTGCAGGGACAGAATGGCCCGGGAGTCGAACACCACTCTCCTGCCATCGGACGTGGCCGTTTTTGAGGATGCCGCCTATTGTCTGAAGACTGCTGCTGCCGCCGGGTACTACACGGTGGCGATGTTCGAACGCAGTTACGAGAATGACTGGGACAGAATCCGCGGTATAGCCGATGAATCCTATGTAAAGTGGACAGATGCGATTGGAACAGCAGATTTTTGAGCTGTTGTTCCGGCAGAGACTGAGGTGCTGATGTAAGGCAGGGAGGCCTCTGTTATTTGTTTAAGGAACGGTGTATTCTGCAGCCGACATCAGAAAACAGAAAGAGACTGCCGCATACGCGTGATCCGGATCAGAATGCCAAACCGGACCCCGCAGATGCGGCAGCCTTTTTCATGTATAAGTCCAGTCACACGGAAGCTGCGTAGCCGCGAAGTGACACGGGGACTTATACAGTTTGTGACACAAAGTATCGTATGAGCGTTTACTTCATCAGAACGTCACATTCAAATTCTTGCAACTCCGCTCTCGCGGGCAGCCTTAGCGACAGCCTCGGCAACGGCGGTCTTTACTCTCGGATCGAATGCCTTGGGAAGAATGTAATCCGCAGAAAGCTCGTCGTCGGAGACAAGTCCGGCGATCGCCTTTGCGGCGGCAATCTTCATGGCGTCGTTGATGTCAGATGCACGTACATCCAGAGCTCCGCGGAAAATGCCCGGGAAGCAGAGAACGTTGTTGATCTGGTTCGGGAAATCGCTTCTTCCGGTGGATACAACGGCTGCGCCTGCCGCCTTTGCGTCATCCGGGAAGATTTCCGGCACGGGATTCGCGCAGGCGAAGATAATCGGATCCTTTGCCATTGTGCGGACCATATCCTGAGTCAGCGTTCCGGGTGCGGAAACACCGATAAATACATCAGCCCCTTTGATTACCTCGGCGAGGGTTCCGGACTCGTGGTTGCGGTTCGTGATCTTTGCCATTTCTTCCTTTACCGGATTTAATCCGTCGCGTCCCTCATAGATCGCGCCCTTCCGGTCGGTCATGATGACATTTTTGAGTCCCATGGAGATCAGAAGCTTGATGATGGCGATTCCGGCTGCGCCTGCGCCGGAGGTGACAATCTTGATATCTTCGATATTCTTTCCGACAACTTTGAGGGCATTCATAAGGCCGGCAAGAGTGATGACAGCGGTTCCGTGCTGGTCATCATGGAAAATCGGGATATCGGTGCATTTCTTGAGCTTCTCCTCGATTTCAAAGCATCTCGGAGCGGCGATATCCTCCAGGTTGATGCCGCCGAAGGAACCGGAGATAAGGGAGACGGTCTTCACGATTTCGTCTACATCGTGTGTTTTTACGCAGATCGGAATGGCATCGACATCGCCAAAAGCCTTGAACAGCGCGCATTTTCCTTCCATAACCGGCATTCCGGCTTCCGGGCCGATATCTCCCAGACCGAGAACGGCTGTTCCGTCGGTTACTACTGCGACGGTGTTCCATCTTCTGGTCAGCTCATAGCTTTTATTGATATCTTTCTGAATCTCCAGACAGGGCTGTGCAACGCCGGGAGTGTAAGCGAGACTCAGTGCCTCAGCACTGTCTACGTCGGCTCTCAGCTTGATTTCGATTTTACCCTTCCACTCATAGTGCTTTTTCAGGGATTCCTTTGCGTAATCCATTTTGTATTCCTCCATATATGATATGAATTGAAATTGTTGCCGTATAGGATCGATTTTTCCGTCATGAGAAAAAATATGCGGCAGAAACCTCTTCGGGAACAGGTTATCACTCTGTAAGCTATGCTGTAAAGAGGATCAGTAATTTCCTGCGAAGAAGTTGGAGTCCTTGTTGACCTGATATCCTTCGAAGTATTTGCCAAAGTCCATATGCAGATAGGAGCAGAGGTTATTGAGCTCGACCATGGTATTGTCATTTACGGGTATGCCGTTTTCTCTTCTGTCCTTTTCTGCAAAAATTTCCTTCTCTCCGTGGGTATAGATCTGCTCCTGCCCTTCCGCCTTCGGGCTCTGGCGAAGGCGCTGAAGGTAATCCGAGAAGTTCTTCTTGATGGCTTCCGCGTCTCCGAAGAATGCCGGATTGATAGCAATAAATCCGTGGCAGATTCCGGTTTTATCCGGGAAGGTGCAGCATGCATCGGAATTGACTCCGTTTGAGAGAACCGAACTCATGATTTCGCATACCATGCCCCAGCCATATCCTTTATGGCTTCCGGTTAACGGATCGCTTCCGCCGAGCGGCATGATGCCGCCGCCCTTTTTGGACACGATGTTGGAGAGAACGGACGGCGCGTCATTGGAGGGGCTGCCGTCTGCGTCCAGAGCCCATCCGTCCGGAAGCGGCTTGCCGGCCTTGTTGTACATCTCAAGCTTTCCACGCGTAACGACTGTCGTGGAAGCATCAAAGAGGAAGGGGAAGGGGTCCGCCGGAACGGCAACCGCAATCGGGTTGGAACCGATCATGGCTTTTCTTCCAAAGGTAGGTACCATGATGGCTTCGGAGTTTGTGCTTGCCACACCGATCAATCCCCGATCACTTGCCATCTTTGCGTAATAACCGGCAATTCCGAAATGGTTGGATTCACGGACCGATACCATTCCGACACCGGCTGTTTTGGCCTTTTCAATCGCTTTATTCATGGCAAAATAAGCATTCAGCTGTCCCATTCCGTTGTGGCCGTCAATAACCGCGGATACAGGGGTCTCGAATACGACCTCGGGTTTTGCGGTCGGATGAATCGTACCCTTTTCGATTCCCTTATGATAACGGACCATTCTCTGCATGCCATGGCTCTCAATTCCATAGAGATCCGCGGTCAGCAGAACGTCCTTGATGATTTTCCCCTCTTCCTCGGAAAATCCGAAGTTGTGAAAAACATCGGTGCAGAAACGATTCAGTGTTTCATAGCTCCATTTTACGTACCCCATTGTACGCCTCCTTCATATAGTTTGCGTCACTGTGTAGCGTGTGAACGTTTCGGAACGTCACATAATTGGTAATACCAATATACCACCGGGGTTCGTGGAATTCAATGTTATTTCGGGTCTTTGGAGTCATTTCATGATGCATCCTGTGTGCTGAAAATGAGTGACAGGATAGACAGGGCGAGAAGAACGAATGGGGACATGCCGGCGATAAAGCTCCCGAGTGGACCGGAAACAAAAAAACCAATGATGCAAAGCAATGCCAGTACAAGATTGCAGATAGAAAATACCAGTAGAGTTCTGTTTTTCATTTCTCTCCTTTCTTAAGCTGTCAGAGAAACTGTTAAGACTGTGCTTACAGATTCCTATAAACTTTGAAGATGAAGATCGATATGTTTTTATTCTATTTATTATTCATGTGGGAGTTCCATAAACAATGCATAAAGGATAGGTTAATAACTTCTGATCGGAAACCGAAAAAACACGGGTTATGATCGGCAAAATGGAAGGTTTATATGGCAAAAAGTATATACTCATGATACTGTAATAATGCTTTGTATAAGACCGATAGAGGTGTTTTGGATTCGCGGAAGCAAGGATTCCGGATGATGAGAAAGCGGTGAGGCAGATGACGGAGGAGATTATTTTTCATAAGGTAAAGAAAGACGACGCTGTGAATGATATCCTGGATCAGATCGTAAAGGATATCGAGGATGGACTGCTGCGGGAGGGGGACGCACTTCCGACGGAACGGATGATGGCGGAACAGATGGGGGTGTCCCGACCGGTGGTGCGGGAAGCCCTGCATGCGCTCCGGCTGCTCGGGATCATCCATTCGATTCAGGGAGGGGCAAATTATATCACCGAAGATTTCGATAACTGCCTGATTACGCCGCTCACGCTTCTGTTCCGGATGAACCGGAGCACGGTGACACAGGTGCAGCAGCTGCGGTCTTCTCTTGAAATGGAGTCCGCATTTCTTGCGGCGGAAAAGTGTACCGGGGCGGATGCGGTAGAGCTGGAGGAGTATCTCAGGAAGCTTGAGCAGGCAGAGAATGATCGGGAGAAGGCCTCTCTCGACCGGGAGTTTCATCTGAAAATCGCCTCGATTGCGGACAATCCTATGATCTATCAGGTTCTGTGTGCATCGTCTGTGTTAATTGAAAACATGATCACCGACATCCGTGCCCTGGTCATGGAGAAAGAAAAGTCTACGAAGGGCATTGACCAGGAACATCGGAATCTGGTCCGGGCAATTACGGAGCACAACGTCCGGGATGCGACACAGCGCATGGGCGAGCATATGCTGACGGTAACCGGGTATGTCCGTACCATCGAGGAGAATCATCGTTCTCACGGGGAAGCGTGAACCGGTACGGCTCTCTGCTCGACGCTGGTGGAGAAGACGATCTGGGTTTTGGTCCGGCCGAACTTCTGGAGTTCGTTGATGAAGTGATCCAGCTCTGTTGTGCTCTGGAACATGACCTCAATCAACATCGAGTAATCTCCTGTCACACAGTTGCACTCTACGACGTTCGGAATGGATTTTATATAGGGATAGAATTCGGGCTTCTGGTTGGGCTCGACTTCCAGGTTGATGAAAGCCTTGATATGGTAATTCATCATCATGGGATTGATCTGCGCGTGATATCCGAGAATAATGCCCTCCTCTTCCAATTTCTCAAGTCTGGCGGAGACAGATGGAGAAGAAAGAAAAACCTTTGCCGCCAGATCCTTCAGGGGGATTCTCGCGTCCTTCTGTAAAATATTCAGTATCTTCACGTCGATAGCGTCCAGCTTTTTCAAGTGACTGACCTCCCCTCGCTCATCGATGATTGCTTTGTCAAAATAGCAGAACGATTTGTCATCATACTTTTGACAGGTAATTCAGAAAACAATAAAAGAAAAAGAGGTACAGGCGGAGCTTGTCCATCTGTACCTCTTTGTACTGTTCTCATTATAACGCTCCGCAGGATGGATGCAAGATGGAAGTTATCGGAATACCTTTATTTTATTTGTCAATTGTGGGATTTTTTTAATTTTCTTCGGCGAAAGACTACGGATTTCTTCCCGTGCAACCTTTTTCAGTTAAGATATTTACATGGGAAGTACAGAGTGCTATTCTCGCTGCATCCGAGAGGACATCTGGTTCAGACATCCGGTTTCCTCAGAAGGGTTCATACTTGCAGGATTGTTGAAGTACAAGGTATGGAGCAATTTATGGCATGGACGTTTCTGAACAGATTATGGATACGCTAAAAAGACAGAGAGCAGGGAGGAAATTCGTCATGGAGATTTTTGAGAAAATCGCAGCGGGAAGTCGAGTAGAGGCAGATTCCATTGGAACGCTTGAGGTGCCGGAAAATGCATATTACGGCGTGCAGTCGCTTCGGGCTAAGAGAAATTTTCCGATCACAGGCACAAAGCTTCATCCGCTGTTTATCAGAAACCTTGCAAGAATCAAGCTTGCGGCGGCAGAGACGAACCGGAGAAGCGGGAAGCTTGGCGCGGAAAAGGCCGATGCCATCGCGAAGGCGTGCCGTGAAATCATGCGCGGGAAACTGACGGAGTCTTTCATTGTAGACGGGATTCAGGGCGGCGCCGGGACGAGCGCAAATATGAACGCAAATGAGGTGATCGCAAACCGGTCCATTGAAATCCTCGGGGGCCGAAAAGGTGACTATCGCATCGTTCATCCGAATGATGACGTGAACATGTGTCAGTCCACAAATGATGTTATTCCGACCTGTGGAAAGCTGACTTCTCTGGATCTTCTTCAGGACCTCGACAGGGAGCTGAAGGCTCTTGCGGAGAGTCTCCTTGCTAAATCTGTTGAATTTGATCATATTCTCAAAATCGGGCGCACACAGCTGCAGGATGCGGTTCCCATGCGTCTTGGTCAGACCTTCCACTCTTACGCATCCATGGTGTCCAGAGACCGAGAGCGTCTGCTGAACCTGAAGAAAGAGCTCTATACGGTGAATATGGGCGCCACGGCGATCGGCACTGCTATCAATACCTCCGATTTCTATTTTTACAACATTGTTCCGGAATTGGGAAAAGTGACAGGGTATCCGCTGACACAGGCGGAGGACCTGTTCGATGCCACAGAAAATCTGGACAGCTTTGTCGCGGTGTCGTCCGGTTTGAAGACCTGTGCTATCGATCTGTCTAAAATGTGCAACGATCTTCGCCTTCTCTCCAGTGGTCCGCGCGCCGGAATCGGGGAAATTTCTCTTCCGGCCATGCAGAACGGATCCTCGATTATGCCCGGTAAGGTGAACCCGGTTATTCCGGAGGTGGTCACTCAGGTTGCGTTTGAAATCGCCGGGAACGATACGACAATCACTATGGCCGCAGAGGCCGGGCAGATGGAACTCAACGCATTTGAACCGGTACTCTTTTACAACCTGTTTGATTCCATCTCTGAGCTGACCCATGCGGTGAACACGCTCCGGGTCAACTGCATTGATGGAATTACGGCGAACGAGGAGCGCTGCGAGAGTCTTCTGAACGCAAGCGTCGGAATCGCGACGGCGCTGAACCCGTACATCGGTTACAAAAAGGCTGCGGAGATTGCGAAGAAATCTCTGAAAACCTGTGTTCCGGTAAAGGACCTTGTGCTCAAGGAAAAGCTGATGACGGAAAGTGACCTGGAACAGGTACTGGACGCCTACAGCCTCACCACGATCCACTCGGGAAAAGCCACGAGCAGCGCGGTGTGAAAGAAAAATTAATTTTTGTCAAAAACTATAGACAGGCATACAAAGATCAGCAGAAGAAACGGATAAAACAGCCAGGGGATGATCGACACAGTGGATACCTTTGACAGGCTGGCCGCGATCAGAAGCTGGGCACCGTAGGGAATGATTCCCTGGAAGATGCAGGAACAGGTATCCAGCAGGGAAGCAGTCTTCTGCGGCTTGATCTGGTATTCCTCACTTACGGTTCTGGCAATCGGTGCGGCGACCACAATGGCTACGGTGTTGTTCGCCGTGGCAATGTCCATAAGTCCGGTCAGAAGGGCGATGCCGAACATGGCGCCGCGTCTGCTGTGGGAAAATCTGCGGATCAGCTCCAGGATTGCCTCAAAACCGCCGTAGTCTTCCATCAGGGCGCTGATGGAAGATACCAGAATCGTGACGATCATGGTTTCAAACATTCCGGAGGTTCCGGCGCCCATGGCAGAGAAAGCCGTGGCAAAGTTCAGGGAGCCTTCAAGACCGCCCATCATCAGAAAGAGGATAATTCCTACTCCGAGAACAACGAATACGTTGGTTCCGAGAAGAGCCATAACCAGAACAGCAAAATATGGGATCGCGAGTCCGAACTGGAAGGGATAATTGCCAAGCTCCGCTTTTCCGCCCTGAAGCGCAATTAGAATGAGGATGATGAGGGTAATGAGCGCGGCGGGAAGTGCGATTTTTATATTCGTTCGGAATTTATCCTTCATCTCAACGCCCTGTGTTTTGGTTGCGGCAATGGTTGTGTCGGAAATGAAGGAAAGGTTGTCGCCGAACATGGCACCTCCGACAACGGTCGCGACGCAGAGCGGCAGATAAAAGCCCGCCGTTTCCGCAACAGAAGCTGCGATCGGCACCAGAACGGTAATCGTTCCCACACTGGTTCCCATGGACATGGATATCAGGCAGGCAATGATAAACAGGCCCGGAATGGCAAAGCGTCCGGGAATAATATTCAGAAGCAGGTTGGCAGTGCTTTCCACGCCGCCTGCTTCTTTTGCGATTCCGCTGAAGGCGCCTGCCATCAGGAAGATAAAAAGCATGATCGTGATATTGTCATCGCCGATTCCTCTGGCGCAGATGTGGATTTTCTCATCAAAGGAGCTTGTCGGATTCTGCAGGAACGCGACGATCAGGGCCAGGCCGAACGCCACGACGACCGACATGATATAGAATCCCATCTCTCCTTTGACAGGCTTAATGTATTCGAAATATATTCCCGATCCCAGATAGAGAATCAGAAAGACAAGGATTGGAATCAGCGCCTTCGGGTTTGCTTTTTTCTTTTTTAGTTCCGGTTGATCCATTTCGGGCCGGTCTGGTTTTTTTCCCGGCTGTGGCAGAGTGCCTGAAGTGCTGTTGTCGGGCTTTAAAGCTGAATTTGTCATTTTTCCCCCCTGTAATCCGTGCGATTGGTATTCGTACCATAACCTGTATTGATATTTTTATTGTATCATATATGGACGTTTTCTGACTATGTTTCAGAATGGCATTTATGTGCTGTTTTTGCGCTTGGGTTACTGTTCACTCACAACTATGTACGGCAAGGATTTTACAGTCCTGTTGCCATTCGCAAACTGGCTGTAACAAAGTTTTATCC
>OMUU01000036.1 GCA_900314295.1 uncultured Lachnospiraceae bacterium
CGGTGCATTACTTCTGCTGTTTTGAGCTCGAGAGGAAAGCAAATGTCAGAAAAAAAACTCAAGATCACACATTTTTATACAGACGTTCTGATCATCGGCGGCGGGACCGCCGGATGCTGGGCGGCTTCGGTTCTCGGGGCGAGAAGTTCCCGGAAGATTCTGATCGCCGAGAAGGCAGGGATCCGGAGGAGCGGCTGCCTTGCCGCAGGTGTCAATGCGCTGAACTGCTATATTACGGACGGACATACGCCGGAGGAATACGTGGAGTATGCGAGGCGGGACGGAAACGGGATTATCCGGGAGGATTTAATCCGTACGTTTGCGGAAAGGGTCAACGCGATCACGCATGAGCTGGAACAGCGGGGACTTGTAATTCTGCGGGATGAAAACGGAGCGTACGCGGCGCGCGGATGGAGAAATATCAAGATTAACGGTGAAAATATCAAGCCGATCCTCGCGGAAGCCGCTCTTGCGCAGAAGAATGTTTCTGTGCTGGAACATGTCAATATCACGTCCCTCAGAACGGTGAACGATGGCAACGGGACCAGGGTAACAGGCGCCACGGGATTTATGATTCGCGAAGAGACGGCGGTGGAGATCGACGCAAAAGCGGTTCTGATCGCGACGGGAGGAGCGGCCGGACTGTACCGCCCGAACAATCCCGGATTTTCCCGCCATAAGATGTGGTATCCGCCGTTTAATACGGGCGCGGGTTATGCGATGGGAATCCGGGCCGGTGCTGAAATGACGACGATGGAAAACCGGTTTGTTGCTCTTCGCTGCAAGGACACGATCGCCCCGACGGGGACCATCGCACAGGGCGTTCATGCGAGGCAGGTCAATGCAGAAGACGAGGTGTATGAGGAAAAATACGGTCTGACCACTCCGGAGAGAATCTACGGAACGGTCTCGGAGAACCGGGCCGGTAGGGGCCCCTGTTTTTTGAAGACCAGAGGGATTTCCGGGGAAACGGAACAGGATCTGTACAAGGCGTATCTCAATATGGCGCCCTCGCAGACGCTGAAATGGCTGGAATCCGGACGCGGTCCGTCGCATGAGGATACGGAGATCGAGGGAACCGAACCGTATGTGACCGGAGGACACACCGCAGGAGGATTCTGGGTGGACACCGGGCGAAGAACCACGATATCTGGATTGTACGCGGCTGGAGACTGTGCGGGCGGCGCTCCGCAGAAGTATGTGACCGGGGCCCTGGCCGAGGGAGAGATTGCCGCGGAAAGCATTTTGAAGGATCTGGATTCCCGGGAGAAAAACAGTACATGGAGACCGGAAGAAGCTGATACAGGCGAGATTCAGCAGTATGAGGCGTTCCTTAACCGTCCGGAAGGTGTCATTACGATCGGGCAGGCGGAAGAAGCGATGCAGAAGGTCATGGATGAGTATGCCGGCGGAATCCGGCAGGATTATCAGTACAGCGAGAGCAGCCTTTCGATCGCGGAGGAACGGATCGCCGGGATCGAGGCGCTGACGGACACGCTGCGGGCGGAGGATATGTTTGATTTGCTTCATATCTACGAAATCCGGGACAGGCTGACGGTTTGCCGGGATCTTCTTGCGCACATGAAGGCAAGAAAAGAGACAAGATGGCATGTCTTTGGGGAGAATGCCAGTTACCCGGAGCTGGATGAGCGTTTCGACTGCTATGTCAATTCCAGATACCGGGACGGAAGATTGGAAATCGTTCTGCGGCCGCTGGTCAAGGGAAATGTTTTTTCACACAAGGATGCCGTTGAACTCCCATACGGCAGGCAGGAGAGAGGAGGCGGGGTATGAGCATCCGAATCGATCAGGAAAGATGCATCGGCTGTATGCGATGCGCGGAGGTATGCCCCGGAAATCTCATCTGGAAGAAGGGAGAAAAGGCTTTGATCCGGATCCCCGAGGACTGCTGGGGATGCACATCGTGTATGAAGGCATGTCCGACGGGAGCCATCCGTTTTTTTCTGGGAGCGGATATCGGCGGTATGGGATCCTGCATGACGTATCGGAAGAAGGACCATATCAGCGAATGGACGATCACGTCGAAAAGTGGCGAGACGCGGACGATACGGGTGGACGACAGGAGCTCGAATCAATATTAGAGTCATAAAAGAATCAGAAAGGTATGTTATGAGTCAATTATCACATCTGGACAAACTGGAAGCAGAAGCAATCTATATCATACGAGAGGTGGCCGCGGAGTGTGAAAAGCCGGTGATGCTTTACTCCATCGGAAAGGACAGCACCGTGATGCTGCACCTGGCGCTGAAGGCGTTCTATCCGGAGAAGCCGCCGTTTCCCTTCCTTCATGTCAATACGACCTGGAAGTTTCATGAGATGATAGAGTTCCGGGATGCACAGGCAGAAAAATACGGAATTGACATGATTGAATGGATCAATCAGGAGGGCGTCAAAGCCGGGATCAATCCCTTTGACAATGGCGCTTCGTATACGGACATCATGAAGACACAGGCGTTAAAGCAGGCCCTGACGACCTACGGCTTTACAGCGGCCTTCGGAGGAGGCAGAAGAGACGAAGAAAAATCCCGGGCCAAAGAGAGGATCTTCTCGTTCCGGAATTCAGCGCAGGCATGGGATCCGAAGAATCAGCGGCCGGAGATGTGGAAGCTTTACAACACAAGGATGAATCAGGGAGAGAGCATGCGGGTATTTCCTCTGTCGAACTGGACGGAAAAGGATATCTGGCAGTACATTCAGCGGGAGAAGCTGGAGATCGTTTCCCTTTACTACGCGAAGGAACGCCCCTGCATCGAACGGGATGGAAATCTGATCATGGTCGATGATGATCGTATCATTCGGAAGCTGAATCTTCAGCCTTCGGACATTATGCACAAGAAGATCCGGTTCCGGACGCTCGGATGCTACCCGCTTACCGGCGGATTTGAGTCGGATGCGGATACACTCGACGCCATTGTCGAGGAGACTCTTGGCGCGGTGGAATCGGAGAGAACCAGCCGTGTGATTGACCATGATGGAGCAGCCAGCATGGAAAGACGTAAGAGAGAGGGGTATTTCTAGGATGAGCGGATTACTGAAATTTATTACCTGCGGAAGCGTGGATGATGGAAAATCAACTCTGATCGGTCATCTGCTCTATGATGCGAAGCTGATTTACGCGGATCAGGAGGAGGCTTTGAAGCTGGACTCCCGTGTCGGATCCAGGGGCGGCGATATCGACTACTCCCTGCTGCTTGACGGACTTATGGCTGAGCGGGAACAGGGAATCACCATTGACGTCGCGTACCGGTATTTTACCACAGACAGAAGAGGCTTTATCTGCGCCGATACACCGGGGCATGAGGAGTATACGAGAAACATGGCCTGCGGCGCTTCCTTTGCGGAGCTTGCGATCATTCTCCTGGATGCTACAAAGGGAGTGCTCGTACAGACGAGGAGGCATGCGCGGATCTGTGCGCTGATGGGCATCCGCTACTTTGTATTTGCGGTGAATAAGATGGATCTGGCCGGATATTCAGAGGAACGGTTCCGCGAGATCGAACGGGAGATCGAGCAGCTGCGAAGCGAACTGGGGCTGTACAACATTGTGAGCATTCCGGTCTCCGCGACAGAGGGAGACAATATTACGAAGCGGTCAGAAAACATGGACTGGTACAAGGGACCGGTGCTTCTTGACTATCTCGAGACCGTGGATACCGGCGATGAGGAGGAAAGCGGAAAGGGATTCTATATGCCCGTGCAGAGAGTCTGCCGTCCGAATCACGAATTCAGAGGATTTGAGGGACAGATTGAGCGTGGAACGGTGAGCGTGGGAGACGCCGTCCGCTCGCTTCCGAGCGGGGAAGAGGCGCATGTGAAGAGCATTCTCTGGGCAGACAGAGCGGTGGACCATGCGGAGGCCGGCCAGCCGGTCACCATTCAGCTTGACCGCGAGGTAGACGTATCAAGGGGCTGCGTCATTGAATCCGGAACCAGCCTGCAGACGGCGGATTCCTTTGAGACAGAGATCCTGTGGATGGACGACGAGGAGCTGACGGTCGGCAAGAACTTCCTTGTAAAGCTTGCAACGAAGCTGATTCCCGGAATTGTGACCTCCATTGCCTATGCGATTGATGTAAATACCGGGGAGAAAAAGGAAGCGTCCGTCCTCCACAAGAATGAAATCGCGCTTGTGAACATAGCGGTTACGGAGCCGGTGATTGCCGCTCCCTTTGGCAGCTATCGGACGATGGGAGAACTGATCCTGATCGACCGGATCAGCAATATGACCTCTGCGTGCGGCGTAATCCGGGCGCTGGGAGGGAAAAAGAAGAGAACCTTACATGCCGATCGTGCGTCGCGGAGTGCGCTGAACTGGCAGACACCCGCCGTCATCGAATTTGATCCGGAAAATGACGGAACAGATCGCGATGCAATCGCCGAGGCAGAATATATGCTTGTCAGAAACGGCAGACACACCTACCTCTATGAGCCTGCAGCCGGAGAAGATTATGTGAAGGTGGTTTCGCATCTCTATGACGCGGGATTGATCGTGCTTCTGGTACTTGGAAGCGGCGCGAAGACAGATGATGCCCTTGCATCCGATGAACACTATAAGACATGGAGCGCAATCGGCGGCGGCACAAAACCCGAGGAGATCTATACCAGGATCTTTCAGCTGACAACCGCGGGGCTGACGATAGATAAGGACAACTGGATCATCTAAGCGCGACGCCTTCGGATCTCCGCATGATTTCAAAACGAATCTTAAGAATATTGACAAAAAGCATTTAAATTTAACCGAGATAAAACACGCGGCGCGAGTTTTATCTCGGTATCGCGATGCTCGCCGCACACGAATCCTGCGCATTCGGCTGCGGCTCACTGTTCGCGTAAATAAAAAAAGACTTCCCGTTCAGAATCTGATCGGCGAAGTCTCTTTTTTCTTTTCTGTATCTCGGGAATCCGTTTCCAGATGGACGTGCAGATAATCATGGAAATTTACGATTTTTACTTCGGCTGTGGCGCATGCAGCATGCCAAAATCCGTGTCCAAAGATACCTGAATGGAATAGGCAGGATATTTTGCGGAAGCTTCGCTTTGGATGGCATCTCTGACCTGCATCCGATCAGGGGCGTCAAAGCCTACGACGGTGTCAAAGCGGATTTTCTTCTCCTCGGGATCCAGATAGAAGCCGTGCACCTGTTCCACGTAAGGGTGGGCAAGGGCAAGAGCGGAGATTTCTTTGCGAATCCGGATGATTTCCGGATCTTTTGTGTTTTCCGTGTAGATGCCGATACCGGTGAGGAATACGCCGTGCTTTTCAAATACACAGCGTGTAATCCTGCGGGTGATCTTGTCCAGCTCGACGACCGACAGAGTATCCGGAATCGCGATGTGAACAGATCCGGTGTGCCGTCCGGGACCGTAGTTGTTGAGGGACATATCGTATGCGCCAAGGACCTGTTCCTCTTCGAGAATTGTCCTTTCCACGTCCTGCGCCAGTTCTTCCTCCATCCTTTCGCCGAGCATGGAGGACAGCATATCGCGCACCATAATCAGGCCGCCGAACAGAATGTCCGCGGAAATGGCGATGGCAAGCCAGGACTCGATGGACACATGGAAAACGGTGTATACCAGCATTCCGGCAATGGTCACCAGAGACAGCAGAGAATGCTTGAGCTCGGATTTTCCGGTCTGCGTGAGAGCTCTGGAATCCATGTGCTGACCGGTGTGAACGTCATGCCGTCCCACGACAATCCGAGCGATCATGCTGATGATGATAATCGAGAAGGAATAGACGGTGAAATGAGGGCGGGACGGATGAAGGGCAGACTGGATGCCTCCCAGGATTCCGGTGATTCCCGCATAGGCGGTCAGCCCGGCAATGAGAAGTCCGCTGAGATATTCCACTCTTCCGTATCCGAAGGGGTGTTTGCGGTCAGCCGGTTTTCCGGCAAGCCTGACGCCGAGAACGGTGATCACAGCATTGCTCGCTTCGGTGATGTGACTCAGGCCGTCCAGGATCATGGAAACGGATCCGGAAAAAACACCCTCCAGGGCCTCGAGAAGTGCGAGAACGACACTGACAAGGATCGCGGTACGGCCGACCCGGACGATTTCCCGGGTGCGCGCGCTCTGATGATTCATATATAATCTCTCCATTTCTTTATCTTATCTTTTTCTTATCATTCCCAGTTAGTTCTTCCCTACTATAGCATCTCGTAAATTTTCGCGCTATCTGTTTTTCCCCATCAACCGGAGATATGTTTTGGCGCCGTGCTTTCGTAAAAGTGCGGCAGGGAGCAATCCGCAGGTTATCCAGAATGTGGCGGCGCAGTTTTTTAAAAAAGTCGTGTAAAAAAGTGGCAGATCATGAAGAAAACTCGTGTAAAAAAGTGGCAGATCGTGAAGAAAACTCGTGTAAAAAA
>OMUU01000001.1 GCA_900314295.1 uncultured Lachnospiraceae bacterium
TAAAACTTCATTTGAATTTTCGAGGATGTGTTTTACTGTTCAGTTGTCAATGTTCTATGTTGTCGCTGTATCTCGGCGACATGTGATACTTTAACACCGTGAGACAGGAATGTCAACCATAAATTGTAGATTTTTTTAGGAAAATTTAAAGACCTGACATTCCCTTATAAATACTGGATTTCATCATTTGTATTCATTCTATAATCCAATATTGTTCTAATTGCGTATATATTTCAGACATCATCCTTCTCATTCATTTCCTGATTTCTCACCAGGCCCCCGCGAATTCCTTTCCTGCCGTTGTTTTTTATACTTCATACAAATATTTGTCTGCTACCCTCAGGCATTTTCTCAAATCCGCGGCCGTGTCCACATGTCCCACACAATACCCGATACTGAGATTTACTTTTGTCCCGGCGATTCGAATCTCAAAAAGGCTCTGTACCTGTGTCAGTTTATCCTTGAAGATAGCATTCTTCGGTTCCCGTGAGATGATCAGGAATTCGTCTCCTCCGTATCGATAGCATGCATCCTTCTCTTCATAGAAAATGCTATTCAGATTTGCTCCGACCGTTTTTAATACTCTGTCTCCGAACTCATGTCCATGTGTGTCATTCAGGCACTTAAATGTATCAATATCCAGAAGCGCTACACAAAGATCCGCGTCCAGATAGCCTTCAAAATCCTCTCGCAGCGCCGTACGATTCAAGGTGCCCGTCAATCCATCCGTCCTGGAATCAAAAAACAACCTTTTCTCATTCTCGGAAAGATTGATCAGGACATTCTCGAAATCCATAAACGAGCTCCAGCGAAGCTGTGAAATAGCAATGCAAAAAGCGTGCAATGCCACAAGATCCACGATATCCTGCCAACCCAATGCATGCCCCCTTGCTGCAAAGCTGATCAATAGAACCCCCACATTCCAACCGGTCAGTATTACCGCTGTTTTACCATCAATCAGCGGAAAGAGAGCAATTGCGACCGTGAAAAGGATGTACTCGAAAAATAAATCCGTTCCTTTCTGCGCAGAAAACAGAGTAAGATTTGCACAGAGAATATTTATGAAGCAGAACCCTTCGAATAACAGCTTCTCATGCCGCCCCGGTGCGTCTTTCCTCTCTACCGCTCTCACCTTTGTAAGAAAGATCACGCCAAAGCCCGTGTCCAGAAGAGACAGGCATCCATAAAATATAGACGGGTGGAACCATGAAACGCTCCACCACGCCAGATAATTCCCATGTAAGGAGCTAAGGAATCCGAATACAGACAGGATCGCGATCATCAAAGCCGCCACCATGGAAAAGAGAAAATCACGTTTTCTCAATTCCATCGACACTTCCGGATTCTCCAGCAGTTCCTTCTGCCGTTTCTGTGACACAAAAAACAGTTGTTTTTTTTCCACTTCCTCCATTACATTTCGAATACCGCGCTTATGTATTTTCATGAATTTCCACTTCCTGAAGGTAAGGTATGGAGGGCGCCGCGCCCGGACGGGAGACCGTGATTGATGAAGCTCTGGAAGCAAGCCTGAGAGCCTGCGTCGGCGTCTTCCCTCCGATCACCGCAGCCAGAAAATATCCCGTAAACGTATCTCCTGCCGCAGTTGTATCCACGGCTTTCACTTTATAGATCTGCTGATATAAAACCTCCTGCTGATAAATGTAAACAGACCCCGCTGATCCGAGCGTCAAAATCACATGCGCATTCGGAAAAGTCTTTTTTAATCCTGTCACCAGTTTCTCTGTATTCTCTGCTGTAATATCTGCGTTCTGATTCGCCCCTATAATACCTGTGTTCTGATCCTCCGTTGTAATACCTGCGTTCTGATTCTCCGGATCCTCCTTCTTCACCTGCTTCTCATCCGCAGATTTTCCGATAATCTGCCCCGCTTCAATTTCATTTACGAAAAAATAATCCACGTATTCCAGCGGCAGCCCGGAGATTTTGTCGTTCATCGGAGAAGGATTGAGAACGATCTTCATCCCCCTTTCATGAGCCTTTTCCATGATATATTTCAGACAGCTGATTTCGTTCTGCAGTACAATCCAGTCCCCCTCTTCGAAATGGGACAATGTCTCGTCCACCTGTTCCTCTGATACCGCCTGATTGGCTCCGCCAAAAAGAATAATGCAGTTATCCCCGTCATCTGTATTCTGTATGATTGTATGTCCCACCGGCACATCCGGAAGGTTGCGCACAAAATCCGTATTCACCCCGGAATCCTTTAATACATCCAGCAGAATCTCTCCACCCTGTCCAATACATCCGGCATGATAAACCGGCAGCCCCGCACGGCTCAACGCTACTGATTGGTTCAGTCCCTTCCCGCCGCTGAAAATATTCCTGCTCGTGGAAGCAAGCGTCTCGCCTTTCACGATAACATGAGGTACCCGATAGACATAATCCACATTTAATGATCCGAAATTCACGATTTTCATATTATTGCCCCTCCAAAATAAAAGTCTCCAACTGCCGAAAAAAATCCTCTTCATTCAACCGCCTTAAGAGACTCCGCCATATTGATACGGCGAATCTGCCGACGCATCAGAAGATTCACAATCACCGCAAACAGAACCGTGATGCAGAGAGACAGCACACAGCTGAGCGGCCGCACCGTAATACGGAACGTCATGGTATCGAGTAGAACCCGGTTCATTACCGTATGCGTGCACAAGATTCCCAGCGGAATTCCCAGAAGACCTGCGAAAAAGGAAAGCACCAGATTTTCCCGGAGAACGTAGAAGCGTACCTCCCCGGGTGTAAAGCCAAGCACCTCCACCGTTGCGATCTCACGGCTCCGCTCTTCCAAATTAATATTCGTCAGGTTAAAAATTACGATGAAGGACAGCGCTCCGGCAAAGGCAACGATCAGCCAGATAATGTAATTCAGGCAATTGACGGACCGGTCCACCTTGTCCCGGCTCTCAGAAAGTCTTGTAATACCGGTTGCACCTGCAATTTTTCCAATTTTTTCCCCAAGAGACCTTTCCTGTCCGGAAGACAGATGACTCGTACGAATGAGCAATGTGTTCGGTTTTGCCTTTCCGAAAAGATCTTCACACGTTTCC
>OMUU01000093.1 GCA_900314295.1 uncultured Lachnospiraceae bacterium
CATAATACGGAATTGGAATGTGTGTTTGGCAGAACCCCACGCCTGAACGATTCCGCCAGATGATTTGCCCGCAGACGCGGTGATTGATTCTGGCAGGAGGCAGAGCTGGGAAGCATAACACTCTGTAACAATTGACTCGATGTACAACAAATTGACAACAGGTACATGGCATGACGTAAACGATAAACCATGGTGACAGACAGGCGATTTCAGGCAGCACCGTGACGAAACCTGCTTAATATTACACGAATACAAAGAGGCGCTTTCCCGGGCTAGATTCCGGGAGGGCGCCTCTTTGATTTACGCGAACAGTGAGCCGCAGCCGAATGCGAAGTATTCGTGTGCGGCGAGCGTCGCGATAACGAGATAAAACTCGCGCAGCGTGTTTTATCTCGTTCTTACAAAGCCGGGAGTGAATAGCAACCGATGCTCAGATATCCACAGAATAAAAGATCATGCGTTGGCAAAATGAATGGGTTGTGGTACATTAACATACAGATTTTAATAGAAAAAGAGGTTCATAGATGTTAGATGTTTGTCTGCTGGGCACCGGTGGAATGATGCCGCTTCCGAAGCGGTGGCTGACGTCGCTGCTTACGAGATATAATGGAAGCTGTCTGCTGATCGACTGCGGTGAGGGAACGCAGATCTCCATGAAGGAGAACGGGTGGAGCTTCAAGCCGATTGATATTATCTGTTTCACTCATTTTCACGCGGATCACATCAGCGGACTGCCGGGAATCCTTCTTGCGATGGCCAATGCGGACAGGACGGAGCCGCTGACTCTGATCGGACCGAAGGGCCTGCGCAGAGTCATCGGCGGACTCAGGGTTATTGCCCCTGAGCTTCCGTTCGAAATAGAGATGATCGAGATCACGGAGCCGGAACAGGTGTTTGAGCTTCGCGGCTACCGCATCACGGCTTTCCGCGTGCAGCATAATATGATCTGCTACGGATACAGCGTGGAAATTCTCCGTGCGGGAAAGTTTGACGCGGTAAGAGCGAAGGCAGCGAATATTCCGCTGAAGTTCTGGAATCCTCTGCAGAAGGGCGAGACGATCGAAGCTGACGGCATTGTCTATACGCCGGACATGGTTCTGGGACCTCCGCGAAGAGGACTGAAGGTAACATACTGCACAGACACCAGACCGGTGAAGCAGATCGCGGAGCACGGAGAGGGTGCAGACCTGATGATCCTGGAGGGAATGTACGGAGAACCGGAGAAGGAGCAGAAAGCGAGAGAGCATAAGCATATGACGATGTATGAGGCGGCTGCTCTCGCTGCAAAGGCGGAGCCCGGTGAACTGTGGCTCACGCATTTTTCCCCGTCCATGGTACATCCGGAGTGGTATATTAAAGAGGTACAAAAGATTTTCCCGCGGGCGGAGCTCGGAAAAGACGGAAAAACGGAAGAACTGAACTTTGATGAGGAATAAGCCGGAACCATCGGTTCAGGCATCGGAAATGACGGAGAGGCATATGTCTGATACATTGATACTTGGAATAGAGAGCTCCTGTGACGAGACGGCAGCGGCTGTTGTCAGAAACGGGAGGGAGGTCCTGTCGAATGTGATTTCTTCGCAGATTGATCTCCATACGATATACGGTGGCGTGGTCCCGGAGATAGCGTCCCGCAAGCACATCGAGAAAATCAATCCGGTTATCCGGCTGGCGCTGAAGAACGCGGGAGTGACGCTGGACGACATTGACGCGATCGCGGTGACCTACGGGCCGGGTCTTGTGGGAGCGCTTCTGGTTGGAGTGGCGGAGGCAAAGGCCATTGCCTACGCGAAGAAAATACCGCTGATCGGCGTGCATCACATCGAAGGGCACGTCTGTGCAAATTACATCGAGCATCCGGACCTGGAACCGCCGTTTATGTGCGAGATTATTTCCGGGGGTCATACGCATCTTGTGATTGTGAAGGACTACGGGGAATTCGAGATCCTTGGCCGGACGAGGGACGACGCGGCCGGCGAGGCGTTTGACAAGGTGGCAAGAGCGATCGGCCTCGGATATCCGGGAGGTCCGAAGATTGACAAGGTGGCGAGGGAGGGAAATCCGCATGCCATCGAATTCCCGAGGTCTCATGTAACAGATACTGGCAAGACCTCACTCACTTTTGCCAGGGGAAACCAGGAGATGACGGACTATGATTTCAGCTTCAGCGGACTGAAGTCGGCGGTTTTGAATTATCTGAATAAATGCACGATGATGCATCAGGAGTGGAATCAGGCAGATGTCGCGGCATCCTTTCAGCAGGCAGTTGTGGACTCCCTCGTAGATACCGCGATGCGCGGCGCCAGAGATTACCATGTCAGAAAATTTGCCATAGCCGGAGGCGTTGCTTCCAATTCGGCGCTTCGCGCGGCGATGGAAAAAGCCTGTGACGAGAACGGGATGAAGTTTTACCGCCCCTCGCCCGTGTATTGTACAGACAATGCGGCGATGATTGCGGTTGCCGGATATTATGAATTCGAAAAGGGAGCCAGGAGCGGATGGGATCTGAACGCCGTGCCGAATCTCAAGCTCGGGGAAAGATGAAGAGAGGCGTTTAAACGTGCGTATTCAGCGCGGGCGAAAAGGAGAGGAGATCATATGGCTGCAAATCTGGAAAAATGTACGGCTGTGATCGTTGCTGCCGGAAGCGGCAGGAGGATGGGCGGAAAGGTATCGAAACAGTTCCTGGAGCTGAAGGGAAGACCTCTTTTGGCATATACGCTGGATGTGTTTCAGGAATGTCAGAGAATTGATGAGATCATTCTGGTTGTCGGAAAAGAGATGACAGATTACGTCCGGGAAAATATCGTAGAGAAGTATGGGTATACGAAGGTATCCAGACTGGTGATCGGCGGATCGGAGCGCTACGAATCCGTATATGCCGGTCTGCTTGCCTGTATGGACGCGGATTACGTCTTTATTCACGACGGTGTGCGGCCCTTTGTCACCGGAGACATTATCGAACGGGGGTATCAGACAGCCCGCCAGTACGGAACCGCTGTCTGCGCGGTACAGGCAAAGGACACCATCAAGATTGTAAATGAGAAGGGCGTTGTCTCGGAAACGCCTATCCGGACAAAGGTCTGGAGTGTGCAGACTCCGCAGATATTCCGGTATGATTTGATTCGGAAGGCATATGATACGCTTCAGATGTTCGATAAGGACGGAATCACCGATGATGCCATGGTCCTGGAGGAAATGGGAGACAGTGAGGTGCATGTATTCCAGGGAGATTACTTCAATATCAAGATCACCACGCCGGAGGATCTAGCGATTGCGGAGCGTTTTCTGGAGAAAAAATCGTAGCCGTTTTAGTCGCGCGCGAACAGTTACATTTAGAAAATTACTGTTCCCTCACAACTATGTACGGCAAGGATTTTACAGTCCTGTTGCCATTCGCAAACTGG
>OMUU01000094.1 GCA_900314295.1 uncultured Lachnospiraceae bacterium
CCCTCCTCTTATGATTTACGCGAACAGTGAGCCGCAGCCTAATGCGAAGTATTCGTGTGCGGCGAGCGTCGCGGTAGCGAGATAAAACTCGCGCAGCGTGTTTTATCTCGTTTCTGTCCCCCTCACATCACCCGAGAATTCTGGTATAAATCTGCGTCGTCGAGATGTCTGCGTGTCCGAGCATCTGCTGGACACTTCTCAGGTCTGTCCCCTTCTGAAGCTGATGCGCCGCAAAGGAATGCCGCATCGTATGCGGGGTGATATCCTTTTCGATCCCGGCCTCCACCGCATAGCTCTTCAATACCTTCCAGAATCCCTGACGGCTCATCGGTGTCCCCGAGCAGTTACAGAACAGATACAGACACTCCTTTCCCTTCAGCAGCTGCATACGGGCAAAATCCAGATACTCCTCGACAACGATTCTTGTCCCCTGCTCCAGCGGGATTCGTCTTTCTCTGTCATGATCGCTGCACGTAAGATAACCGGTATCCAGATCTACATCATCCATCTTCAGGTGAACCAGCTCGCTCACACGCATTCCGGTCGTGTAGAGAAGCTGAAGCATTGCCCGGTCACGCGCCCCCTTCGCTGTTCGACGGTCCGGAAGTGACAGCAGCCGGTCAACCTCATCAACGGTCAGGATCTCCGGCGCTTTCTTCTCCACTCTCGGCGGCTTCAGATTCTCCGACGGATCTTTCTGTATTCTCTGATTTCTCACTAAGTACTGAAAAAAAGAACGAAGCGATGCGATGCTTCGCGATACCGTAGCGGCCGATTTGTGATTTCCCTCCAGATAAAGGAGGTACGAATGTAAATTTGTCTCCGTCACCTGACAGAAATCACAGATCTCATTCTCAGCGAAATAATCCGCAGCTTTCTTCAAATCTCTCTCGTAAGAGATCTCTGTATTGTAGGATGTCTCTCTTTCATTGTGCAGATAAGAGATGTATTCCTCTATCGCACTCTCCTGAATTGCATTTATCATAGTACTTTAACCTTCTGTTTTTTTTACGGCCATGCTATAGATAGCAGCAAGCGGGATAAAACACGCTGTACGAGTTTCATCTCGTTATCGCGACGCTCGCTGCAGCCGAATACTTCGCATTCGGCTACGGCTCACTGTTCGCGTTAATAAAAGCAATTCACCCTTCAAAATACATCAATTATAAGCAAAAATATATTGAAATGCAAACACAGAAAATCGTTTATGCACATCCAAAAGCCGCTCTCCCCGGGTCCTGGCACCAAATGTTCGAATATTGCTTCATTATGTCTGCCACATCTTGTGTCACATTATTTTTTTTCGTCCGCCTCGATCTTCTCCGGCTCCGTCTTCTTCTCTTCACCCCGCTTCAGCTCCGCTTCCCCTGAAACGGATTCCCCCGCATCCGCACTCTGGTCTTGCTCCTCTATCCCCGCTTCTCCTGCGTTTTCTCCCGTTTCCTTCAGGAGACTCTTTACTGACCATATACCGATCCATGCGCCGACAGCAAGGAACACCACACCGAAGATCACAAACAGGATCTGATTTTTCCCGGTTGCTCCCTTTACTGCATCGCTGATCACCTTTACGCCGAGATAGACCAGATACGCGGCAGCCGCGATCCGTATCCCGTCTTTAAATTTCGATCCTCTGCTCATATCCACTGGATATCACCTCCATAACCTGCAAATCTTTGTAAAATGTTTCGCATTTTCGCATGTAAGCGCTCATACGATAGTTTGTGCCGCAAACCGTATAAGCTACGGCTTGCTCCGTGCTGCACACTCCGCAATCCTACAGATATTCATTTTAAAACATTTTGCTTCAATCTTCCACAACGAGATAAAACACGCTGCGCGAGTTTTATCTCGCTATCGCGACGCTCGCCGCACACGAATACTTCGCATTCGGCTGCGGCTCACTGTTCGCGTAAATAAAAAATCGGAAATTTGCCTTCCTATCATCTGTTTACGCGACACGAAAAATCCTTGCCGTACATAGTAGGGAGGCAGCAGTGACTACCGTTCTGCCGCAATCAGCGCAGCCCCGATCGCTCCGCAGAGCTGTGCGTATTCCGATACGCGAATCTTCTCTCCCATTTTTTCACACAGTGCCTCCACAATTCCGCGATTTCGGGCGACGCCTCCCGTCATCATGTATGCGCCTTCCCCATGCACACGCTTCACCAGCCCCGCCGTGCGGCCTGCCACGGAAAGGTTCAGCCCGTGAATAATGTCCGCTGTCGGGGTATTGCGGGCAATCAGGGATACGACCTCAGATTCGGCGAACACCGTGCACATGCTGGAAATCTGCACGCTGTCTTTCCATCTCAGACCGATTTGGCTCATATCCTCCATGGAAAGCTCCATGGTTCTTGCCATCATCTCCAGAAACCGCCCGGTTCCTGCAGCGCATTTATCATTCATGACAAAGCCCAGGACCGTTCCCTTTTCATCGACCCGGATGACCTTGGAATCCTGGCCGCCGATATCAATGACGGTGCGGACATCCGGATCCAGATAGTGCGCCCCTCGGGCATGACAGGTTATCTCCGTGACGGTATCGTCGCCGATTCCGATCGTATCTCTTCCGTACCCTGTCGTTACAATTTCCCAAAGGTCTTCGCGCCTCAGCTGCGCCATCCGAAGTGCCTCATCCAATGCTCTTTTTGCACCCGCCGAAGCTCCGGCTCCCGTTCTCACAATCGACCAGCCGACAATCTTTCCCTCTCCATCCAGGATGACAGCATCCGTGCTGGAGGATCCGCTGTCTACTCCTGCCGTATAATTTCCCGTACCGCTCATATTTTTCCTCTCCATCCTCAGATGCAGGCTTTCCGCAAAGGCTTCAAGCCTGGTGGCAATCTGTCCGCTGTTCTGATCGGTTCCGTCTGTCTCGATCTTCAGGATCGGTTTTCTGCTGTTCTTTCTCCGTTCCGCATACTCGAATCCATAATAATCGCAGAACTTCATCGTGTGATAGACAATCCCGAGCGAGCTTCTTCCAAGCTCTCCGCGTGCCTTTACATCTGTCATTCTCATGCACGGCATCTGGTGAAGAAGTGCGTGTGCATACGCTTGAATCAAGAGATTTTCTGAACGTTCCGGCTTTGCCTCTCGGAAAGAAATGGACAAATCATCCGGCAATTCCACGTTCCGGTTGCCTGTGCAGGTGTCGTCCCGGACGGAGATTCCCGTTGCTCTTCGGATCATTTCCGGGATATTTTCCTGTGCGTGTGCGCCTTGCAGACTTATGTACATCTGTTCGGACTCGACATGCTCCGGAGTATTCTTTCTCCGGGACTCTGTCTGGCGGGAGCCGCACATACCGCAGGCAGCAGCGGAAGACCATGAGGAGAGTACCGACTTCGCATCAAATTTTTTTCCGCTGTACCTTGCATATGCCGAGATCAGACTGCGGATCTGACTCTCCATGTATCTCTCCTCGGTCGCCGTTGTCTTGTGGGGAAGATCCACAAGATACAAAAATTTTTGCCTGCCCTGCCGTTTTAATATATCGTAAATTCTCTTCACCACATCACAGCAGCTGACAAGCACAAGTTCCTGTACGCGAGGATCCTGTGCCGCCTCCAGAATACCTTTTCCGTACCCGCACATATTCGGATGTCCGAGATTTTCCGCTGTTTCAAAGGACTCCCCTTCCGGCACAAGTCTTTCTGTTTCCTCTCCGAATCCCGCAAAGATCTCCAGCGGGGTATATTTACACATGTAATAGATCATCTGACTGTCCCGTTACCTTTTCTCTCCTCCAGCATCTCGATAAAAGCCTGCATCCTTGTCGCGATCTGACCGTTGCTTGAATTTGCAGAATCGCACCCATCTCCGTCCAGAACAAGCGTCGGATACCCGTTTTCTTCCAGGATGGTTCTGGCATTCTGCGCAGCAGCCTGCGTCTGCTTGCATCCCCAGTGGCAAAAATAAACCACTCCGTCCACATCCAGCTTCCGGCACATGCGGAGGCTTCTCTGAATCCTCCGGTCCGACGGACCGTTAAAGGAGTCGTAAACCAGCCGTCTCGCCATACTTTCAAACGGTTTCTCCGGGTCCGCCTCCCCGTACTCGTCATAGTTCATGTCACAGGCCACAACCTGACAGCGGTCGCTGAAGTTCAGCATCTCGCGAAGCGGCTTCTGATAGAAGGGTATCGTGTGCATCCACAGGAGACGGATTCCGCGGGTCGGTTCTGCCATCTTCATATCCCGGAGAAGTGTATCAGCGAATCTCTCCACCTCCGGCGTCCCGAGCAGAACATGGTTGGCAAAAACCTCATAGAGCTCATCGGTGATGTCGTTAGACAGATAGCGGTCCCTCTTCAGCGTCTGACAGGCTGCAAGCTTCTTCATCGTCCTGCCTCCCGCCGCCACTCTCCTTTTCAATTCCTCCAGGTCAAGTCTCCTCTTTTGATCCTCCTCGAGGAATTTTGCAAATTCCCGCAGCTGATCCGCCGTATAACGCACCGCTTCTTCCGAGCACTCATATGGCACGTCGATGTAGAAATGCGGAACGTTGTAATGTTCAGCCGCCATGCGGAAGGTCAGATTATTCGCGTCACAGGCCAGAGAGGTATTCACCACGAACCTTGGTTTCCGGATCACCTCTGACAAAATACCGCCGAGCAGGACCTTGTGATATGAGCAGAACGTCTCTGGTATACTCTCTTCTTCCGCATACGCGATGAATCCCCGTTCCGCGTCCGCCCCTGTAATGTAACACGACATAGCCTCCGCCACCATCGGATAAATTCCATAGGTCTGTAGGAGCTCACATGGTGTAAAAATGCTGACAAGCCCCGTTTTTTCCGGATGCGCCAGAGGGCGAATCACCGCGTTCATGGACGTAACCGCCATGTCATTTCGCGCCGGGCTGAGCTCCTTCGGGGGGAATTTTTTCAACTGAATTCTTTTTGCATAATAAGCGGCAAGGAGCAGCCTCCTTGCCGCATTCGGATGATCCGGAATCTGTGCATCTACGAAATCCCCGAATTTTTGTATGATGTCTGTCATTGCAAGTCCTTTTAAAAAAGCATTATGATCCGAAGGATCCGACCTCTACCGCCTGTCCTGCATAAAGCCTTCGCTGTCCCCTCCGTCACTCATCAGTTCCATGTTACAGTCGTATACCTCGCCGTTCACGGCGTCTCCGAGCCAATCCGCCATCGTTTTTCCCGATCTCGTCAGAAAATAAAACCTCTTATGCCGGACGGTGGTGTGAACGGTGCCGCCGAGAAACCATCTGAGATTTCGAAAATTATAGAGGAACATCCCGAATTTCGGCGTGATCTCCTTGAGAGAACGGATCATTCGCTGCATCTCCCGGTAATACTCCTCCTGAACCTCTGCATTGGTTCCATACTGATGTGTCAGCACGTCGTTCAAATAGGAGCTGAGCAGATAATCCCTCGGAGATCCCGCATACAGATATCGAATCCGGTCGCCCCAGATCCGGTGCAGCTGCCGATACCAGTCCACCGTGATATTCCCGGAAGAAAGCGGCTCCCAGAATACGGGATCCGTCTTCCAGACCTCCTTCGCCGTCCGCCTCCAGTTCTTATAATTCAGCTGCCCGCTGTCAGAGAAGACGGTCACATCCGTGCACTCCGGATAATAGTCCTCCAGAATCGGCGTTGTGAGAGCCGGAACCGCAAAGGCACCCGCGCTGTCCCCGGCAATCAACAGTTTTTCCGGCGAAGGAAAAAATGCCGTCCCCGCTTTCATCCCTTCCGTAAAGTTCTCATAGCCGTGGAAATAAAGAATCTGCTCTGTCCCGTCCTCGGCGGTATAATGGAAATCATTTCTTCCGACATGAAAATCACCGGTTGCATAGGTGATGACGATGAAATTCCAGTCATTAAAGGGATTGTGCTGGTTTCCGATTTCCGTGATGCCAGTGTTGATGTTCATGATCTGCGTAAACGGCCGCAGGTTATTCCAGTAATAATTCGGGAGTCCCGCCGCGACCTTGCCGCCCGTAACAGGACGCGCAGCCGTATACTCGTTCCACGCAACGCCGCCTCCGGACAGGAATACACACGTGCAGTTCACACTGCCCTTTTTGATATAGATGTGATATTCGGACCCGTCACCGGACTTTCCTCCGGCAATCGGAATCCGATACCAGACGTCAACTTCCGGCTCTCCTTCGAGAACGGGAGATTCAAACCGCTTCTCAATCTCTGCACCGATCACACTTTCCGCGAGATCTCCGAGGCGTCCCATCGTATTCCGACCCCGCTCTCTTCGATCGTTGTAAGCGTCCGGCCCGTGCCCGTATGGCGAACCCGCTCCGGCAAATGACGTTTTCTCTCCAATTATCCTCGTTTTCTTCTTCTTTCCGCTCATATCTCTGACTACCTGTCTCGGCTCCGGTATTCTGCATCGGTTCCGGTATCCTGCATCGGTTCCGGCATCCTGTATCTTTTCAGCGACGCTATCGGTCTTCGCTCCTGTAATATCGCTATCATACCATCTGGAACCGTTCGCGCACAAGACGAAAGAAGCGCTGACCTATGGTCAGCGCTTTCTCGCATAAAAATGGGACCTACAGGGCTCGAACCTGTGACCCTCTGCTTGTAAGGCAGA